>JAFGDR010000011.1 GCA_016932035.1 Candidatus Cloacimonadota bacterium | reverse complement strand
GAGTTTAGATATAATTATAGAAAAGATAATCTGTTCCATTTTTTGATCAATATTCACTTTGGTCCGATTTTTATATAATCACCTAAATTTTAATTCAATATTAACGAATCAACTAATCAATTTCTTATAAATATTGACGGACTCAGTACAAATACAACAAAAAATGTGATGTTAATTAACACAAATCTCGGACAAAGAATATTTAGAAAAAATATATAAGGAGTACACATGAAGTATGATTTGTTATCAACAGATGAAATGAAAGCGATCGACGCCCTCAAAGAATATCATGGAGGTGCAAAAGAGATTGTTGATACTATCAAAGAGATGAGAAAATACGAAACCCGGAAACGCATACTTGCAGAAAAAGGATTCGGCGAGATGATCGATGACGCTGAAAAGCTTGTGAAAAGATTTGCGAAGATCGAGGATTTCGAGCTAGAGAACCATATCTCATATAATGACAAATATGGTATTGCAACAGCACAGGTTTCCGGCTGGCAAGGAGCAAAAGTCACCCATCATGCCATGAAGAGGATCGCGGAAAGTGCGGAAACTGACCAGGCATGCTTTGTGCCTTCAGAATTCATCTCGGTCGTAGCTCTGACTGATAATTATGTGTATAACGGCGACTTGATGGCAACACTCATGATGTCTGAAAATATCATGAAAGCATCAAAATTCTGCAGTACAAATCTTATTGGTATTCCACAACCAGAAAGCAGATTCAAAGAGCTTGAAAAAATTACAGGAGATAGATTTGAACGAACTGATGTGGGTGATGGACTTTCCGCATTGGTGTTGAAAAATCAGGGCACCTTCTTTGGGAATTTTGGAGGTATAGAAGTTGCTAATAATAATCATCTGGTCTATCTGGATGGTATAACTCGAACTGCAAAAGCAACCGGTGCTGACTTCTTCCTTAATCCAAGCTGGAGTACGATCATTGCTGTTTGCTATTATGGAAGAGATATACCAAATCTGCATATTAAAATTTCTATGCTGCTTGCCACTCAAAATACAATGCAATTTCGAATGCTTCTTAATATTATGAAAGAATATCTGAGAGAGGACGGCACATCTCCGCTTTATGAGATCAATATCGGGAATGGCGCTACTGCAGAGACATTCATTCAGTGTGCAAAAGAACTGCAAGAAAGCGGCATCAAAGGTGTAAGTCTCGCTGCACATATCTATATAAATCCCGACCTCGGTATTGCAGGTTTCAATTGGACAGATAATGCCTATACCGTTCTTGAAAGCGGAACAAATATGACCTTCAAATATGAGAGCGACGGCACAGCCCGTGAACTCGACACAATGGAAGCATATTTCATGCCGGAAGAAGAACGCGATACAGTCGCACATAAGATCGGCGATGTGATATTTTATAAAGCCCTCCGCGCAACAAAAGACGGTAAAGCATTCATGAAGAAGGGCATCAAGGCAGTCTTTGGTGGTGCATCATATAAAAAATAATATTCGAAAGGAAAAATCTAGAATTATGATACATAATTGGAATGAAATGTTCTCTGATAATATCCGAAATTACGGTGGCTACTCAATTGGAAAGCTGTTTGCCCTTTTAACTGATCCAGAAATCATCTCGCTTGCAGGCGGATTACCATCCCCGGATATTTTCCTTAAAGATGAAACACGTATTGTGTCTCGTAATCGGTTGGAGTCTGAGATTGAAACCATCATGCAGTACACTCCAATAAAAGGAGAAAAAGCACTGATCGATGCGATCATAGAGTTCATGAAAAGGGAAAATATTGAACTCGCAGCAGAGAATGTTCTTGTGACTTCCTCAGGACAACACGGACTCGATATTACAGGAAGATTATTCCTGAATCCAGGCGATATCGTTATGATGGATAGACCCACTTTTGCGGGAGCAATTGTTGCATTCCAGCTTGAAGATCCTGTTTTTGTTGGTATCGATATTGAAGAGGATGGACCGAATGTTTCGGAGTATCGCAGGAAACTTGAAGAACTGGTAAAAGAAAATAAAAAGCCAAAATTCATCTATGTCGTACCGGATTTCCAGAATCCATCTGGTATTACAATGAGCTATCCCAAGCGAAAAGCATTAATCGACCTCAGTTATGAATATGAAATTCCGATTATTGAGGATAGTCCGTACCGGGATTTGCGCTATTTTGGAGAACCGATTCCATCGCTTTTTGAATTAGATCAGAAACGTGGTGGGAATAATGTGATCGGTCTTTACACTTTTTCCAAACTCTTCTGCCCCGGCATTCGTGTCGGATTCAATATCGGTTCAGAAGAAGTGATCTCCAAGATGACAAATATTAAAGAAGGTAATGTCCTCAATACACCGAAGTATAACCAGGATCTCTGTACCGCATTTTTAACAGAGATGAATTTTCATGATCATATCGAAAAATGTAAAAATTATTATCGAAAAAAATTACAGGTTTTCCTGAATACTATGGAAGAATGTTTTCCGGAAGAAATGGGCGTCTCGTGGACAAAACCAGAAGGTGGTCTGTTCTTATGGGTAACGGTTCCGGAGCATATCGATACCAAAGCACTTTTCTATGAAGCTATAAAATTCAAAGTTGCATTTGTTCCAGGTGAAGTATTTTACGGCGAGAATCCAAGCCAAAATCATATGCGAATAAATTTTTCGTATGCGACGGAAGCACAACTTGCGGAAGCAGTGAAGAGACTATCTGCATGTATAAGGGATCAAATGTAGGATGAATTTAGGTATTAAGGATAAAGTTGCGCTTGTTGCTTCTTCCAGTAAAGGACTTGGAAAAGCTGTGGCCCTGCAGCTTGCACAAGAAGGTGTTAACGTCGTCATCTGTGCACGTAATGAGGATGACCTGATCAAAGCAAAAGCAGATATCGAATACCAAACAGATACAGAAGTGAAAGCAATCCAGCTCGATGTGACCGTTAAAGATCAAATCTCCCGAGCTGTAAAAGAGATTGTCGATGAATTCGGCACAATAGATATCCTTGTGTGTAATGCAGGCGGTCCTCCTGCAGGTATGTTTGAGGATTTTACACCAAATGATTACCGAAATGCGGTCGAACTAAATCTTATGAGTACGATAACCCTTTGTTATGAAGTGATCCCATTCATGAAAAAAAATCGTTGGGGCAGGATCATTGCAATCACGTCGGTCTCAGTGAAACAACCCATCGATAATCTTATACTTTCTAATACCTCACGGACGGGTGTGATCGGGTTCACAAAATCACTTTCAAATCAAGTCGCGAAGTATGGGATAACCGTCAATGCCGTATGTCCCGGTTACACAAAAACGCAGCGAGTTGAAAATCTAGCAAGAGCCTTTGAAGAGAGCGGAAAGGGAACAACGAAAGATTTCTATACTAAAATTGAAAGTACAATTCCCATGGGCAGGATCGGAAAACCTGAGGAATTTGCAAGCGCAGTTACGTATCTTGCATCAGAACAAGCTGGGTATATTACAGGAGTGGCAATACAGATAGATGGGGGATTTGTGAAGGGATTATTTTAAGAGAGGTGTCATGAAAGAATTTGATAATCTACCATATCCTCAAATGATTCAAAATTTACCAGAAATTGATATTCCGATTGACGGAATTCGAGGTTGGCTTCTCCAGTGTGAAGCTACACAAGTCGTTTTTTTTGATATTGATCCTGTGGGAAAGATGCCCGATCATTCGCACTGTGCTCAGTGGGGTATCATGCTGGAGGGAAGGATGAAACTAACGATTGGTGATGAAACGAAGATCTATGAAAAAGGCAGCCGGTATTATATACCCGAGGGAGTCACACACTCAGCAGAATTCCTCACAAAAGTATATGTTATCGATTTCTTTGATGATCCAAATCGATATTCAATAAAGAAATAAAAAGATAGGAGATATACACTATGGCAAAACCAAGACTAATGTTGATCGGATGCGGCACTGTGGGAGTAGGACTGCTGGAGATCATACAAAAGAAAAAAACCGATATCTCGCTTGTTGCGATTTCCGATTTCAAGAAAGGTTCGATCAATTGTCCAGATGGACTTCATATCGATAAAATTCTTAATATATTACATGAAGGAAGATCACTCGATGAGTATTCATGCAACAACGGTAATTGCGGCTGCACACTGAACAAGGGGTGGGATGCGCTCAAAACCATTCGTGAGTGCGATGCAGATATTATGGCAGAAATGACCTTCACGGATTTAAAAACAGGTCAACCCGCGACGCAGCACATTGAGGAAGCTCTTAAGCGTGGGATGAATGTTACGACTTCGAACAAAGGTCCAGCTGCACTGTATTACAATAAGTTAAAAAAACTAGCTGATGATAATGGTGTAAAATTTCTTATTGAAGGTACTGTGATGAGTGGGACTCCTGTTTTTAACCTTACTCGGGAATGCTTTGCCGGATGTGATATCACACAAGTTAAAGGTATACTGAATGGCACCACGAACTACATCCTCACAAAAATGGAACAGGAGGGTTGGTCGTATGAAGATGCCCTGAAGAAAGCACAGGAGCTTGGCTATGCCGAAGCTGATCCCACCGCAGATGTTGAAGGTTTTGATGCGCTGGCAAAAGTTGTAATACTCAGTAATGTACTACTTGGAGGACATGTTAAGCCTGATGATGTGCCCTGCCAAGGAATCAGTTCAATCACCTTGGAAGACATCAAAGCTGCAGCAGCTGAGAACATGAGATACAAGCTCATCGGTTCAACCCGTAGAGAAGGCAATAAAATTATCGCATCTGTAAAGCCGGTGAAGTTGCCTATGACCGATCCGCTTACCGGTGTGAATGGCGCAAACAATGCTCTGACTTTCACCACAGATTTACTTGGAGATGTAACCATACAGGGCGCAGGCGCCGGTAAGATCGAAACCGGATTCTCGATATTTGTGGATCTATTAAATATTATCAGATAAGGATTGGAGATACCTATGAAAATGTTAATTGACGGTCAATGGATCGATAAGAAAGAAAAAATAGAAGTAAAAAATCCCCTCAGCGGAGAGGTGATCGACACTGTACCTGCAGGAACAAAAGAAGATGTGAAAAAAGCGATCGATGCTGCAGTCGAAGGTTTTGAGATCAGCAAGAATATGCCTGTTCATGAACGAGTGGATATTTTGTATCGAGCTGCAGAAATCATGAAAGGGAGAGTCGAAGAACTCGCAAGGATAATTGCTACAGAAGGCAGTAAGACGATCAAAGAAGCTCGCGGAGAAGCAAGACGCTCAGTCAATACGATCACGCTTTCTGCAGAAGAAGCAAAGCGCATCCTGGGTGAAACAATTCCTTTCGACAGCATGCCGGGAGCAGAAAATCGTGTTGGCTATTATTACAGATTCCCGATCGGTGTCATCGCAGCGATCACACCTTTCAATGATCCTCTTAATCTTGTCGCACACAAACTTGGTCCTATCATTGCAGGTGGCAATTCTTGTGTGCTGAAACCTGCAACGGTCACTCCTCTTTCTGCTCTCAAGCTCGGGGAAATCCTGATGGAAGCTGGACTTCCTGCAAAAGTTCTTAATATTGTTACCGGTCATGGAGAAGAGATCGGGGATGCATTGGTTACTGATGAAAGGATTAGAATGGTCACGTTCACCGGTGGACCAGATGCTGGTAAAGAGATCATCAAAAAAGCAGGTCTTAAAAAGATCGGTATGG
This sequence comes from Candidatus Cloacimonadota bacterium, assembly GCA_016932035.1. NCBI lineage: Bacteria > Pseudomonadati > Candidatus Cloacimonadota > Candidatus Cloacimonadota bacterium. The sequence goes on along the minus strand of JAFGDR010000011.1, from coordinate 80,599 downwards.
AGCTCGGTTCCAATACGCCGGTTCTCGTAATGGATGATTGCGATCTTGATGCTGCTGTTGAGAGCTGTGTTTCAGGTGCATTCTGGGCAGTTGGCCAGAACTGCATTGGTGTTCAGCGTCTTTATGTACAGAAAGGCATCTTTGATGAATTCGAGAAAAAGTTCGTCGAACGTACAAAGAAAATGAAAGTCGGTTACCAGCTTGATGAAGATACTGATATGGGTCCTATGATTACGGAAAAAGAAGCAATGCGTGTGGAAGAGTGGGTGAAAGAAGCAGTCGAAGCAGGCGGTATCTTGCTCACAGGCGGTCAGCGCGATGGTGCTGTTGTTCAGCCGACTGTAATGAGAGATGTTCCCAAAACCTGTCGGCTTGGACACGAAGAAGTATTTGGTCCTGTTGTGATTTTATACAAGATTGATGATGTCGATGAGGGTATCAAAGAAGCGAACGATGTTGTGTACGGACTTCATGCAGGTGTTTTTACCAATGACATCAAAACGGCGTTCAAAGCCATAAAAGGGATTGATGTCGGCGGTATTATGATCAATGATTCGTCAGATTATCGTATCGACGGCATGCCTTTTGGTGGTGTGAAGAATTCCGGACTCGGTCGTGAAGGCATCAAATTCTCCCTGCTGGAGATGACGGAACCAAAGGTGGTTTGCTTTAACCTATAATTGGAATATTATATAAACACTATCGAGGACTAATAATGCAGAACGGATCTGTGTATTAGTCCTCATTTATTTTTTAGATAATATCGTTTATAAAATTTCGTTATACTAAAATCTGTAATTGACTTGAAAAAAGGAATTCTGGAGAGGAAACACAGGATACTATCAATTATAGCAAAGAACAAGAAAAATAAGACAACGTCAATCATCACTTTGAAGGCAATCTTACCGACACTGCCTATATTTTGAAAGAAAGAACCGGGGATGAGACGATATACTTTGAACAGGGGATTAAAGAAAGCAGCAGGTATGAGTGCAAGTAGTCGTAGAAAAGATACCTGAATGGCTTTCTGAGGGCAGATATTGATGCACCGCATGCATCCTTCACATTTCCAGTTCCATTGAATCTGACCATGTTCAGTTTTGATCGCTTTTGCAGGACATTGATTGATACAAATTCCACAATTAATACAATGAGAATCAGCAATATACAATTTCCCGATGATCCTTCTTCCAATAAGTGAATAAAGATACCCTAAAGGAAGACTCCATATGATATTTGGGATAAAGAATCTGCGATGGTATCTTTGATGGTTTATCAACTTTACTGAAATTGAGTGGATTTTGGGTGCAATCATATCAATAATCTTTTGATTATTTTCAACACTTCTTGGCGGGAAGAAAGCAGTTATGTTATGGGGATAATCAAGCGTGTCTGAGAAAAAAACATCATACTTTTTTAGTCTTAGAAGCAACCGTGCCTGCAAGAGTGCCCAACCCTGATATCCATCGCGAAAACGAGTATTGATCCTGCCATTTGTTGAAATGATAGCTGCTTTTGCCCCATTACCAGATTGTAACCTGTTGATGTATTTGCACATAATATGAGGAACAGATGTGGCATAGATCGGAAAGAAAAAAAGGTGCAGATTAAATTGCTGGATTCTATTATATAATCCGTTCTCTATGGCATGAAATATAATCTCATAACCGGATTGCTTAAGTTCTTCACCAATAAGATGAGCAGCATGTAAAGAGTTTCCAGTTCCACTGAAATACTGAATTAAAGCAATCATCTTATTCATTACAAAAAAGTCATCGATCTAATTCTTTTAGTAAAGTAATTCTCTCTTTGTTTTTCGAACAAAATGATAATACTATTATAATAATTATACAAAAAACAATAGATTTCTTCATTTTATCCTTGTTTATTTCTTTGTTGATTGAAGCAAAACCTCTTTGTTCCGTATATGGAAATAATTATCACTGCAATTATCATATATATTAAAAATGAAGAGAGATGATCACGCTGACTGAAACTGATACTGGCAATATCATGGAATGTATGAAATATTGCAAGAATTAAAACTGCATGAGTATTGTCCATAAGCCATGTATAAATAAACGAGAATGAAATCGACAGCAAAAGAAAGGGAATGAATGCATGGTTTGAATGAAGCGCTCCTCGTATGAGAAACAGAGGAAGGTGCCAGAAACCAGTAACAAGTCCAACGATAATACTTGAAGTGAAAGAGCTGAACTTTTTTTGTAATCGCGGAAGAAGATAACCTCTCCAACCCATTTCTTCTCCTACTCCTGCCAGCAAAAAGATGATCACAATTGAGACAAGTGTGCGCAGACTTGTATTACCAAACGGAGGAAGAAATTCAGTGCCACGCCATGAATCGAGGAGACTTGAAAGAAAATGAACGATAAAGGGAATAATGATTGCCAGTATATACCACTGTATAGGAATTCCTTTATGAAAAAATGTTTTGAATAGATTTCTGACTCCAGTCTTTTTGTTATCCAGATAGGAAAGAAGAATTGCAATACTCAAAGGTGCTACAACAGCAGGAAGAAACAAAATTCTGAGGATCAGGAGAAGTGGTTTTGCGAAATAATCAGATATATTGGGGTTATAAAAAAGCTGCCCACCTACAAGAGTCAACGCATACGTAAGAATGATAAATAATGGAATGCTGTATTTTCTGATCATCAAAGTATCCCTAAAAGATGTTAACGTCTGGGTCGTGCCAGTCCAATAAATGTTCAACAAAGTAGAGCCAGATTCTTCTTTGAACGTATTGCCAGTTCTTACTCCATCCATGATCACCACCAGGTACAACAAGATAATCGAAATCCTTTCCTGCTTTCATGAGTTCATCTACCAACAGTGCAGTTTGAGAAGGATGAACCGTTTTATCCATCTCATTATGAATGAGAAAGAGCTTTCCTTTTAGATTGTTTACAAGTTCTAAATTCGATTGTGCTGGAATCGTATTACCTTGTTCATCAACTCCCTGAAAATAATCACTCCACCAGCCATGAAAGGTTTCTGGATTGTGCTGTCCGGCTCGGGAAACACCGACTTTGTAGAAGTCAGGATAGGTCAGCATAGCAGAGACTGCCATATACCCACCGCTTGAACCTCCCCAGATACCGACACGATCAATATCGATGTAAGGATATTTCTCTGCCAATTGTTCGATTGCATATTTGTTGTCTGCCAGAGGATAATCACGGACATTTCCGCGGTAATATTCGCTGAACTCTAACGATCGATCATACGAACTCCCTCTTGTACCACACATCATGACAATAAAACCATATTGTGCCAGATGTACATTATTCGGTTCCGTAAAGAAGGTTGTCGGCACATAATTGAACTGAGGACCCGGATACACGAAAGTTATGATCGGATATTTTTTTTCTGGATCTAAATTAAAGGGTTTCCACATCACTCCCCAGAGATCTGTTTTTCTGTCAGTAGCTTTAACTGTATAAACCTCAGGCATGACCCAGTTGAGATTTTGAAGTTCCTTTATCGAAGGTTGTTCGAGTTCCATGATAAGATTTCCAGAATAATCTCTCACGACAGTTTTATGCTGCATGTCAGGACGGGAAAATGTATCTACAAAATATATATTATCGGGTGAAAAATAGACTGAGTGATTTGCATCTTCAGGTGTTAGAAGGGTGAGTTGTCCATTCATGATGTTTAATTGGTAAAGAAATTCGTAATAGGGATTGATGTCCTCTTGCGACCCATTTGCCATGAAGTAAAGCAATCCTTTTTCTGCATCGAAAGTCATGATCTCTTTTACATTAAAATTACCGTGTGTGACCTGCATCTTCAAGTTCCCATGTTCATCATACAGGTAATAATGACCGTGTCCATCTCGTCGTGACCACCAAAGCAGATCAGTGGTACCCGGAACGGTGATGAGGTTTTTAGTGATAACAATTCCACCCGACTCTTCTTCTATAATGGTTTTAAGGAATTTACCAGTTTTTACATCATATGCCTGGATTTTAGCACTCATCTGATCGATGTTTTTCTCAAGCATGTATATGGTTCTATTATCTTTCGACCATGTCATGAATTGATTTTCGGTGCCATTTTCTTTTCCAGAAGCAACACATGCAAAAGAACCATTATCCATATTATATAGCCAGGTCTCGGCATATCTTCGAGCTTCTCCGGGTTGCCGTTGTTTGTAGGTTGAAAGAGAAGCCCGGGGCTTCGAAAGTGAGTTGATGATCCACATATCTTTAAGATGCCGTGCATCTATTCGACCAGCAACAAAGTACCTTGAATCGTGTGACCACTCAAGATAGGGTCGATAATGCTTAGAATCATCATATTGATCCTCATCGCTGAAAAAGAAGTCAGTTTCTTGAAAACTGTAATATTTCTCATCATCTAAGGATAGCTGTCTGGGCTGGATGTTTGAACCTATTTTCTTAAGGAATAGGTTATGATTTTGAATATAAACAACATATTTTCCATCTGGCGATTTGATTCCTGGCTCAGCTGATTCAGATAGTGATTGTTCGATTTGTTTTGAGTAGCTATTGTATGAATATGATTCACCATTATATTCAAAAGAATAGTGCCATGTATCGGTTTTATGAAATACTGTTCTCATTCGCGTTCTTGAATTTTGTGATATATCTACAAAATATAGTTCAGGTCCAGAACTGGTATTCTTCACATACCAAAAGGTATTATCGTCTCTGGTCCATTGCGGAACGATCACACCACCGAAATAATGCTTATCTAACGTTGCAGCAGTAATTTTTTCAGCAAGTTTCAAGTTTGGTTTAGACATTTCAGTATCATATACTTGTGTACATGCCGAGATTATGAATATAAAAAATACCATTACAAAGAGCTTACAATGATTTGAATTGGTTATCATTTTCTAACTTTTCTCCATCGTGTGAAATTAACGATTGCCAATATAACAAATAGCAAACAAACTACAGAATAAAGTATTATTCCAAATGTATCACCGGGCATCCTCTTTATATAACGAAGAGTAGCATAGAGCTGGAGCAAAGCAGCTATTGAGATCACGATACTGGAAATTAATAAGAATTTTACATTATTTTTTTTCATGTTTTTCCTCATTTATCGTATGAGCAGACATGTGTCTGCTGTGATTTGTTTACCATCTATGAGCAATATATTGTAATACAAACCCGAACATACAGGTCTATTCAGATAATCATTGCCATCCCAGGTAACTTGAGCAAATGAAGTTTGATGGTTAGAAATTGAAGACAATGCACGTACGAGTTGTCCTTTGATATTGTAGATTACAAATTGAGGGGAAGTATGAGTAGACAGTTTTCCAAAATATCGTATGGTTGTAGAGGTCGAAAACGGATTGGGAAACATTTCTATACATCCAGATTCCGAATTATGGATCGTATCGTCAATACATATTTCCAGTGAATTTTCCCACCATGTTAGAGCTGCCGATGTTCCTCCGCTTGTGAGTACATCAGCACCTGTTACAATGTCGATTGCATTATCATTATCGATATCGCAGGCAACGATTGGCCATGTACCATTATTGAAGGTATCAATGGTATGACGTACCCAGGAAACGGGACTTCCCGGTTCCTGTTCCCACCAGATGATGTCATCTGTTGCCCATGCATTAGCAATCACATCAAGATCACCATCTCTATCAAGATCAGCGGCTTGAGTGGTAAGAGCACAAGGAACATTCGATGCGATAACATACTTTGTCCAGTTGATGGGAAAACCACCTCCGTTCTTCCACCATGCGACTTCATCATCACTGGCTGCTGCACCAAGAATATCGAAGTTATCGTCACCATCAATATCTGCAGAGGTTACCCAATGAGCCATTCTAAAATTATCATCGATCAACTGTTTTTGCCATGATATAGGATCACCTCCAAGGTTGTACCAGAGTGATAATTCGTTCCCTCCACCGGATACACCAAGTACGTCGATATCATCATCATTATCAATATTAACAGCATATACAGACTGCGTGTAGGGAAAGTTTGTTGCAATAACGTGTTGTGTCCAGGTGTCATTTTCCTGCTCGAACCAGCTTATTTTACCGAGACCGGCAGAAGTAGCAAGAATATCCATGTCAGAATCATTATCAATATCGCACGCGTAAATTCCGTGTGGAGTAGTAAATCCTGTTGCAACAATGACTTTCTCCCAACTCGGTAAACTATCTCCGCTGTTCTTCCAATAAGCAACCTGTCCATTTAAGCATGTGGCAAGAATGTCGGTATGCTGGTCATTGTTCATGTCTTCAGCATAGATGTAGAATGCGGGATCGTTTGAAATGTGGAACTCTGTCCACATGATTGTATTATCCCCATCATTCCTCCACCATTTTAGTGCTTGAGGGGAACTGACCGATGCAACGATGTCGTTATCTCCATCTCCATCAAGATCTGCAGCATACAGCCCTGGATTGCCAGATCCTGCAGCAGTAATGGGGTGTTCGGTAAACGTGACCTCCTCAGCCCACAGTACTATAGGTAAAAGCCAACATAAAATGATCAAACCCTTTTTCATTGAAAGACCTCCGTCTAATTATCTATGAGGTGTTCAATAACCTCCATAACGATTGATTGATAATAAGTATGTAAACCTTCTCTCAGGACGTTTTCAACTTCAGGATATGGTTTTTTATTAATGACCATTTCACTCACTTTTGAGAGAATAAAGGATCCGACATTTGCATTATATGTAAGAATAGATGTATATGGATCATTGCACCATTGGGCTTTATAGAGTTGTGTCTGATCGCTTGAAAGAAGTGAGATAAGATATTCCTTTCCATCTGAAAAAATCTCAAGCCAGTTATATTTTAGATTCTGGATAAACTCTTTAGAAGTGTCATCACAGACGAATTCAGCTTCTGGAAGTTCAATTTTGCCATGAAAGCATTGTATGAGAATTTTCACACCTCTTTGAGCAGCATCCTGGATAGCGTTGATGATTTCAGGATCTGTAATATTGGAACATGCAATAAGTGCCATTTTCTCTGTTCGATTCAGGATTTCTTTTGCTTTTGAGTAGACCTGGTGAAGCTTGGTGATTTCAAAAATTCCTGTATCCGCCGGTATTTCTTCGATATCCTTCAACTCATCTTCCGCTATTTTTCGATTTTTCTCGAACTCTGCCTTTTTTCCATCAAGATATTCTTTTATATCAACGGCGGTGAAAGTGATTGGCTGAGATGCTCTATTGCTGCGAATCAGTCCTTCTTTTTCCATGATTTCCAATGCTTTATATACAGTAGTTTTTGGTTTTTTTACGATCTTCGCAGCTTTATATGCAGTTATATTTTTTTCCCTGAGAAGGATCAGATAAATTTCAGCTTCTATTTCTTTGAGTCCAATATCAATAAGACTCTTAATTTTTCTATTTTCCATATTAACTCTAATTGGTAGTCATGAATAGACTACTAATGAATTGTTGTCAAATTTATTTGACATGTTTTAATGATATTGATTCAGTCCATCTAAAATTCATTACTATTGAAAGGACATTGTATGGCACTTATACCACGAAAGAAAAAGGTGAAAGATGATCCGGTACAAACTGACGATACCATCATGGTTCAATGGAAGGTGTATAACAATAGGGAGTCCTTCGCTCTTATGTTGAATGAGGAAGATATTTCTGAAAGAACAACGGTGTATCTCACAGACGAAGGTGATATGGTCGTGTTCGATCCAGAAGTGGGGATTTACTTTCTTTTAAAGGATATCGATAATGTTCCTGAGGATGAATGGCAGAACGCTCTCGGGCATTTTGCCGAGGATGGCGTTGCAATCATATCTCAAAATAATCTTGAGAATTACTACTGTTTTTACGAAGGGGAGAATGTCAGCCAAAATACTGAGGGTTTCAGGATTGCTGATGATTTCTGTGTCTGGATACCCGAGGACGAAGACTACTATTTCCTTACATACAGCCAGCAACAAGTTGACGATGAAATTCTCATTCCAAAACCACTCGAGATCGATAATGGTGCTCTGTGGTATAAAGACGGTGAAGGAAGTTTCTGGCTCTACGTTCAGGGTATCGCAATCGCATCGCATGCCAGGAATGCATGGGTCGGTGATGACCTATTGGTCTATGATTACGAAAATGATGAATGGTACTATCTCGTTGATTATGAAACAGCAACACCATTAGGATTATATAAAGCAGCCATATTACCGGTACAGGGAAAGAATCTCTGGACACGCACCTCGGACGAGAATCACTATATGTTCTATAAAGAGGGAAACAACATCTCCAAAGACACTCGAGCGCTCACGTTTGATGATGACATGATCGTTTTTGTTGATGAGGATAACTCCCACTATCTTATGGAGAACTTTCAGAATGTCGTGAAGTATAATCTCTATGAACCGATCCTTCTTCCTAATAATACGGATGCGATCTGGCGAAAACCGAACAATGAAGAATTCTATCTCTACGTTCGTGGACACAATATAAGCTCTGAAGTAACCTCCCGATTGATGGATGGAAATCTTTTATGTCTTCATCGTCCAACAAAAATTATCTATATTTGCACAGATTTCAAAGAAAATCCAATCGGTGAATTTCTTCCTGCAGCCACGATGGAAGCGGGTAAGTTCATGCATTATTTTGATTAAAGAAATAAATTCTATTAATGCCACATCTTATTGCAGGTGTGGCATTTTTTTTGCTTGTCGATAAACTTTGACATAATTATCTAAGGATATGTAATTCTTTAAGAAATTTTAGGAGATGCTATGAAGCATACAAGATTTTTTTATATTTTCACATTCATGTTTATGTTTTTCATGCTCACGTCGATTGCGTGTTGCGATTCAACAAAATATGAGAACAGCCAGGCTGCACGCATCTGGCTGGATGGTGATTTCTCGGATTGGGATAGTATTCTACCATTGTACGATGATGAGAGTGGAGATCAGCAGTCCGGTGATATCGATTTTGGTATGCTGAAAGCAGCCAACGATGAGCGATTTGTTTATTTTTACATCGAGATCGGAGATGAATTGAATCTTCAGGATCTCAATAAGATCACACTCTATCTCGATACGGATAATAATGCAAGTACCGGTATTCTGATCAATGGAATCGGCGCAGAAGTAAAATGGGTATTCGGAAACAGGCAGGGAGTCTATACTGCACGTTATACGATCTATCATCAATATATAGGGCTTGTTACAGCACCGACAGTTACTTCGGATAGGTTCGAGATAGCGATCGACCGGACGATTTCACTTTTTGGACAGCAACTTTTTCCGCAGAACTCCTTCCGCATTGTTTTTCATGATAATGGACCGGGTAACGATTATCTTCCTGATATTGGAAATATTGTTTCATACAGTTTTGATAATTCAACACTGCCTCCTATCGAACAGATCTCATTGCATAAGAAGACGGGAACGGATTTCAGAATTATGGAGTATAATGTACTCTCAAATAATATCTTCGAACCGTCTTTGTATGATAATTTCGACCGAATATTTTCAGCCATCGATCCAGATATCATTGCCCTTGAAGAGATCTATAATCATACCTCAAATGATGTCAAACAACTCATCGAGACCATGCTTCCCTCCGGTACGGGCGAACAGTGGTACTGCCAAGGGATTACGGGCGATGATATCTATGTAGTAAGCCGGTATCCCATAACGGATTATTTTGTTTTAAATAAATGTGCAGCATATCTTATCGATTTGAGTCCGCAAGTGGATTCGGATTTTCTGTTCATTGTAGCGCACCTTTCTTTTGGAGATTATAATACAGCACGTCAGCTTGAGATCGATGAACTCATGGCATTTATACGAGATGCAAAAGAGCCGGGAGGAGTGCTTACGCTAGACGAGTTTACTCCGATCCTCATCACAGGCGATCTGAACCTTGTGGGCTATGCACAGCAGCTTGAAACATTGCTGACTGGCGATATTATCAATCCGCAGTTCGAGCCGGATTTCACACCGGACTGGGATGGCTCCGATTTCGGTGATCTGTGTGCGCGATTGACCGAACTGCCGATGTTCTATACCTGGTATTCTGCATCGAGTTCATACTATCCTGGCAGACTCGATTTCATGATCTACAGTGATTACGTGCTTACTTCCGAAAGAAAATTTGTGATGTTCACACCGGAAATGAATGCAGATACTTTGAATGCATATGGGCTCTATGCAAGTGATGTAACAGAAGCATCCGATCATATTCCTCTGGTGTCTGATTTTACGGTTATCCAACCTGGGTTGACTTCCATATACGATATTCAATATACAACCGATCCCGGAGCTGATGGAACCTATCCATCACCATTGAACGGTCAGACGGTTGCGACCTCAGGAATTGTTACAGCCGTTGGATACGGAGGATATGACAACAATTTCTTTATATCTTCACCCGACGGTGGAGAATGGGAAGGTATTTATGTGTACAATGCAGGAGTAAGCCCGAGTATCGGTGATATGGTTGAACTCAGCGGAGAAGTGTATGAATATTATGGGCTGACTGAGATCCGATATGCATCCACAGATATTGTAAGCAGTGGTAATCCTGTGCCTGATCCTATTGTCGTTCTAACCGGCGATCTTGTCGAACCTGTTAGTGCCGAATCTTATGAGGGATGTCTTGTAAAAGTTGAGAATGTTGTTGTGACTCAGGAACCGAATACAAGTAATGAATGGTATGTGGATGACGGAACCGGAGAATGCCAGGTGGACGATGGGATGTATTTTTATGATGCTACTTTAAGTGAGGAATTTACATATGTAATCGGTGCACTCGATTACAGCTGGGAAGAATACGGAATTAACCCAAGAGATATAAACGATTTACAGGTTTACTCTGTTGATGATCCTCCTCAAGACATTGTTGTTTGCCAGTGCAGCCCCAATCCCTTCTCTCACACTACGAACATATCTTATTCAATGAATACAGTTTTAGTAGAACCAAAACTGATAATATATAATATTATTGGGCAGAAAATCTCTGAACTTAATGCTCAAGAAATAATAGCTGATAATATGCATACATACTTGTTCTCCTGGGATGGTAATGACAGCATGCACAAACAGGTGCCGAACGGTATTTATTTTTATTCTATAAATAAATTTGACACAAAGGATTATGGACGATTAGTCTTTCTAAAGTGATTTCGAAAATAAAAAGATCATTCATATTTAAATATAATTAAACCAATAGGGATTTATTACCTCTTAAATATAAAACGCTTTTATGCTGTAAGGAGAACCATGAAGAAATTAGCTTTTATAATTTCGATTTTATTGTTACCAGTCGCTTCGTTATTTGCCCAAGATCTTTATGATATCAATACAATCACACAAATAGAGATTACGTTTGCTGAATCGAACTGGGATTACATACTTGATACGTATTATGCAGCGGGTGATGAGGAACGACTTGTTGGATCGGTTACGGTCAACGGTATTCAGTTTGACAGTGTTGGTGTTCGGTATAAGGGAAACAGTTCCTATTCACCGAATAATGTCAAAAATCCCTTCAATATCAAACTCGATCATATTATTGATGATCAAACCTATCAAAATTACGGAACCCTCAAACTCGCAAATGGATTCAAGGATCCTTCTTTTGTTCGAGAAACTCTCAGCTATGAAATAGCACGGAACTATATGATTGCGGGACTCGCAAATTTCTGCGAGGTTACAGTGAATGAACAATATATTGGATTATACACTAGTGTTCAATCGGTTGATAAGTATTTTAAGAACAACCACTTTCCCGGTGCAGTAGATGTTCGCTTTAAAGGCGAACTTTCTGGTGGGGCTAGTCCAACAGTAACAATTGTATGGGGTTATCATGGTGCTGATTCCAGCAGTTATTATGATTATTACGAATTAAAGTCTGATGAAGGTTGGTCAGATTTAATTGATTTCCTGGAAGTATTTAACAATAATCCCGACGAAATGGCTGATTATCTGAATGTAGATAATCATTTATGGATGTTAGCTTATGATAACCTGACGGTCAATCTTGATGCACCAATAAATTTTGGTCACAATTTTTATTTATTCAAAGATGGTTCAGATAGATTTAATCCAATTCTTTGGGATTTGAACGAAAATTTTGGTGCATTTTCGATGCTTCTTGGTGGTCCACCGTTAAACACCTACCAATTGCAGACACTTGATCCTCTTTTAAACATGTATGATTCATATTATCCTATCATTGGAAAAGTATTGAATATCGACAAATACAAGAAAATGTATATTGCTCATATGCGAACGATTATCGAAGACTATTTTGAAAATGGTTTGTATGAAACAAGAGCGCAAGAGTTACAGGATATCATAGATTCCGAATATCAAAATGATCCAAACACCTTTTATTCATATTCAGAGTTCAATCAAAATATTACCTCCACAGTTGGAGGGATGGGACCCGGAAGCCAGCCTGTGGTTGGTTTAACACAGCTCATGGATACACGATCAACATGGTTGCTGAATCAATCCGCGTTTCAGGGTGCGATTCCTGAAATTTCCAATCAGAACTATACACCACAGTTTGTTGCACCGGGAACAACAACCTGGATAAATGCAGATGTAACCGATGCTGATGATGTCTTTCTTTATTATAGATTATGTGCGTATGATGGATTTTCAGCCCTCGAAATGTATGATGATGGAAATCATAATGATGGAACTGCTGGAGATGGTACCTATGGTGTAAGTATACAAGTAGGTTATGATGATGTTAATTACTATTTTTATGCACAAAACTCAGATCAGGGAGTATTCTTTCCACAAAGAGCTTCACACGAATATTATGAGATTGGAGTTATTGGTGTAACCGGAGATGTGCTTATCAACGAGATAAATTATAATTCTGAAGATGATTTTGATCCTGATGACTGGATAGAGCTGTATAACAATGACGATCAAGAAGTGGATATTTCAGGATGGATAGTAAAGGATGATAATGATGATCATATCTTTGTGATTCCTGATAATACAGTATTAGGACTAGAAGAGTATCTCGTGCTTTGCGTTGATTCTTCTATGTTTAAGAGCTGTTTTCCTGATGTTGAAAATCTTATAGGAAATTTAGATTTTGGTTTTGGTGGAGGTGGCGATCAGGTGAGACTGTTCAATGTTACAGGAGCACTCGTTGATTCTGTGGAATATGACGATGAAGATCCGTGGCCCACAGAACCGGACGGAAACGGTCCTACCCTCGAGTTGCTCGATCCCAATTTTGATAACACACTTGCTGAGAATTGGCATGCATCGACAGAACATGGAACTCCCGGTTCGCTGAATTCCTCTGGCGTCGGCATAGATGATCCGAATAATGACAGAGTTTTCTCATTGAAGAACTATCCGAATCCGTTTACTAACCAAACAAAGATATCATTTTCATTACCCCAGACTGAATTCGTCGAAGTAACCATCTATAACATCAAAGGGCAGATCGTAAAGACACTTCTTAAAGATTCGTGCAATCCAGGCGAGTATTCCGTTATGTGGGATGGAAAAGATAATTATGGAAGCGATCTTAAATCAGGTATTTATTTGTATAGATTATCAGTTGATGGTGAACCTCAAATGACCGAGAAAATGATTTTGATGAAATAAGATATATTATAAATGAATAAAGGGACTGATTATATTTCAGTCCCTTTTGTTATTGTACTGTTAAAATATTTACATATTGATTATAAGTGAAACCGATAGTGCAGTGTCTGTTTTCTTCAGTGTTGCTGGGACTGGTGCATTCACATAGTTTATGTTGTAGCTTGCCTTCAGAGAGAGCATATCGCTGAGTGCAGTCGTTATTGCAGTGACAGATGTCATATCATAATTATCGCTGTTTTCAAAATCATAATTAAATTCAAGCGATTGAGAAAGATTGCTTTTTTCTGAGAATATGAATTTATATTCAGTAAATGCTCTTCCATTAAAATAGCCATTTTTTGTGTCATCGACAAATTTCTCATCGACATATTCTGCACCAGCCTCGAAATCGAGTGTGTGTTTCGGTCCGGTAAGTATCTTATATCCAAGTGCAGGTCCTATCCATATCTTGGAATCCACACCTGCAAATTCATCCTTTGACCATCCGGCTATAAGACTTGTATAAAACCTCTCGGAAATCAAATAGGATATTTTAAGTTTTGCTGAATAATTTTCAGAATTTTTAACACCATCACTTTTGCCATACAATGCTGCGAGATTGAGAATGGTCTCGATCTTTGGAGAGAATTTGTACGATAGTTTGTCTTTTGCTGATAACGTTGTTACTTCTGTATTTCCTGTTGTATTTACAAAAGAAAGCTCGGTGGTGTTACTCCAGTTCTTATCCTGAGCAAATACAGAAGAGCAAACGATAGCGTTTAGAATTACGAAAATAATTAATACCTTAACTTTCATGCTGTACTCCTTTATTAATTTAGAAAAAAAGATAATGTATTGCATATGTATGTCAATTAAACTATTAGTTTTGTTTTTTCTCCTGGGTAATATAATAAGTAATGATATAAAAGAGACTATTCTAAAAAATAATATAATACTTGACACTATTATTGTTAAGACTACCGATTGGCATCGAAAGGAGATACGATGATCTCAAGTATAGAATTAACCGTTCTTGGTTTGATAAATTATAGACCGATGCACGGATATAAGTTATGTAATTTTTTCGAAGAAAAAGGTATCTATGACATGATGGAAATTAAAAAACCTTCAGTCTATTCGATATTGAAACGTTATGAGAAGGAGGGATTGATTTCAGGAGAATATGAATTTGATGAGAATAATCCACCGAGAAAAGTTTATTCTGCTACTGATAAAGGAATTAAATTCTTAAGAGATAATCTTAAGGATTTCTTACTCAATTATTCTTCTTTGAATCCGGCAGGATTCTGGCACCTTCTCCGTTTTTGTAAAAACAATGTTACACAAGAGGAATTCATTGAGATCATTAAGCATATGAAAGGTGTCTTTTTGTCTCATATGAGAGACCTTGATAAGAAGAAAGAGAATTTAATAAAGAATTTTTCAGAACCAGAGATGAACTATTTTACTTTGATGGAGGACATGTTCGTGGTACTTCACAAGGCGAATCTGAAAGCATTGAATGGATTCATCAGCTTTGCAGAGAATTCTGAGAATGAGTCATATTTTTTAAAGAAAGAGGAGATTAAAGAATGAAAAAGAGAGTACTTGTAAGCGTAACTGTATTTTTGTTTGCATTTATGAATCTCTATGCCCTCGATCTTGATCTAGAGCTCGCAAAAGAGTTAGCCCTGAAGAATTTTCCTGGCTATCTTGCAGAGATCGAAGCATTGAAATCGAGCCAATCAGCACGCTGGAATGCTTATACCGGACTGCTTCCCTCTGCATCTTTGAATGCAAGCCAGACTAGATATAACCCTGATCAAACCATAGGCACATTCAAGGTAGATAAACTGAACACGTATGGTGTCTCGATAACTCAGCCGCTTTTTAATGGCGGCAAGATCTGGCTCGGTGCACGGATGCAGGAAGATGCAGTTAAAATATCTAAGGAAAACCTGCGCATGTCCAAGCTCGAAACACTGGCTGGTGTTGAATCCGAGTATCAAGCAGTGCTACAAAACAGGAAACTTTTGGAGATTGCAAAACTGGACCTTGAATCGAGTACAATAAATCTGGAGATCGCACAAGCTAAGTACGATTCCGGTCTCCTTTCCAAAGGAGATTTCCTCCAGATTCAAGCAGAAAAGACAAATAAGCTGGTAGGTGTGCTGCAGATGGAGAACCTGTATCAAACCAGCAAGATGAATTTGATGAATTATCTTCAGATAGGACATATCGGCGAGATAGCACCTATCGATTCTACATCCTATTATGGGCTCATGAAGGATCTTCAGAATCTGACACTTGCTGAGATTGATAGTATTTCAAATGGTCTTACCCAATACGCAGTTGAACATAGTCCGGCTGTTCAGATTTCCAGGATAGCGGTCAATACAAGTAAGAAAGCTCTTCTCATGGCTGGGGGAAATTTCCTTCCTTCTCTTAACCTTTCCTATTCTAAGAACTGGATCAAATATGATTATATGAACAACTATGATAATTCGGAAAGCATCACCCTCGCAGCATCGCTACCAATTTTCCCAATAGTCGATAATATTACATCCTATACCCAGGCACACCATGATTTGAAGGAAGCACAGTATGCATATAAATATTCAGAAGACGCAATTCTTACAGGGATCAAGGCGCAGTTTTTAAATTTGGTTTCATCAGCAAACTCGATCAGTGCAGCAAGATCTTCGCGAGAGCAAGCCAAAGAAACATATGCACAGATGCAGGAGAGTTTTTCTCAGGGAATGATCAGCGCTAATGATTTGAATTCTGCCCAAACTTTGTACTTATCCACGCAGAATCAATATGTGCAATCAATGTTTAATTTCTTAGGAGCAAAAACAGCGCTTTTACAGCAACTAGGCTCGGAAGAAGATATTTTGCAAGAATTAATAGAAAAGAACATATAAAGGAGAAAGATGAATACAAAATATGTAATAAAGATAATCATACTCATTGGAATGACAGTGTTATTGCTTAACGCATGTTCAAAACCTGGTGGTTTTGGCGCTACGAATAAAGAGATGGTGCCTACATCTGTCATTGTGGAAGTTGTCCAACCCGGCGATCTTGAGGAATATATTAAGGTCGTTGGCACCCTCGAAGGTATTACTGACATCACACTTTCAAGCGAAGTGAATGGTAAGATAACTGAGGTGTTTAAAGAACTCGGAGATTGGGTGGACAAAGGTGTACCGATTGGCAGCATCGATAATACAGACTTGAAAAACTATGTTGACCAGGCAGAAGCTTCGCTGCTGGCTGCTCAGGCGTCATTCGAAAGTGCACAGCTTAATCTTACGACTTCCGAGAAACTCTATAATGATGGAAAGATATCTAAAATGTCCTACCTTGAAGCGCAGATTGGTTTTAAAAGTGCGCAGGCAGGTCTGGAAGCTGCGAAGGCAGGACTTGCAAGCGCAAAGAGAGCATTAAGCAACTCCCTTTTTACTGCACCTGTTTCCGGGTATATTACACATATCAATTTAGAGATCGGACAAATGATCGGCGCAGGGAGTCCTGTGTGTACGATCGTCAATACGAAGAAGCTTGTGATCAAAACTGGTATTGGTGAAAGCGATATCCTCGTTGTTAAGAAGGGTCAGCATGTACGCATTCATTATGGTGAGAATGGTTATGATATCGATGGTGTTATTACGGGTGTCGGGATCAAACCTCTTGCTGGAACTGCTAATTATCCGATAGAAATTACAATTGATAATAAAGATAGGATGCTCCTTCCGGGAATGGTTGTCGAGGGTTATATTCTTGCTCATGTATATGAGGATGTAATCTATACGTCACTCAATAATATATCCGAAAAGTACGACGAAAAACTGGTATTTGTTATTGATGAGGAGAATGTTGCACATAAAGTAATGATCGACCTCGGGTACGAAGTCGACCGTAATGTCATTATAAAGCAAGGGTTGAAGCCAGGCGATAAACTCGTCAGAGAAGGATATGAAAATCTACAAGAAGGAACAAAAGTAGTTATCAAATCCGTATATCAATCCGATTCATCTTCCTAAGGAGTACCCATGTCTATAGCAAATTTTTCAGTAAATCACAGCAAACTGATAAACATGATAATGATCATCGTGTTCATCGTTGGCATCTACACACTTATTTTCATGCCCAAAGAAGAGATGCCGTCTATTGATTTTGGGGCATTTTATATCGTTGTAACATACAGAGGTGTTTCTCCTGAAGAGATGGAAAATCTTGTTGTGAAGAAGCTCGAGGAGCAGATCGTTAATCTGGATGATGTTGACTATTATTCTTCGACTTGTTCTGCTGGAAGAGCGACAATTTTTATCAGGATGGAACCGAATGCTGATATCGAGAAGTCTTGGTCGGATTTGAATACAGAAATACAAAAAGCAACTGATCTTCCTGATGGTGCTGATGATCCCATTCTTGTACGTCTTAATATGAGAGAGGTTAATGAGATCTGTACAGTTGCTCTTGGTGGAGATTTTTCTGCAAATGCAATTCGTGAGATTGCAGACGACTTCAAAGATGAGATCCTGAATCTTGAGAATATAGCAAATGTCGAGATTGCTGGTACGCGGGATCGTGAGATCTGGGTAGAAAATGATGTGAACAAACTCGATCAATACGGTTTGAGTATATATGAAATTGTTAATGCTATAACGAATAGAAATAAAAATGTACCGGCTGGTGATATCAAATTCGGGCGCGCAGAATTTCTTATTCGAACTGTTGGTGAGTTCGAAACAGTGGATGAAATAAAAAACGTGATCGTTCGTATGGATGAAAATGGCAGAGCTATTCGTATTGGAAATGTTGCTACCGTTATAGATACCCTTGAGGAGCAGGTTACGATAGGTAAACTCAATGGGGATAAGGCAGTGAATGTTAATATCTATATGGATGCTGAGGGAAATATTATCCAGGTGATGAAAAACGTTCGCAAAGCTTCCGAAGATTTTGTTGGTAAAATACCCGGTTTAAATCTGGAAGTGCGTAACGACGGCTCGATCGAAGTGAAGAACAGCCTTTTTACACTCGGTAATAATGCATTGATCGGTATCATACTCGTGTTCATCACATTATTCATTTTTATCGGCTGGAGGAATGCTCTCTTTGCTGCATGGGGAATTCCATTCAGTTTTTTTCTGACCTTCCTGATCATGGACTTACTTGGCGTAACCATGAACAATCTCAGCTTGTTTGCGCTTATTCTTGTAATTGGAATGATTGTTGATGATGCAATTATCGTACTCGAAAATGTACATCGATATCGCGAGCAGGGTATGAGTGCAAAAGAAGCAGCTATTAAAGGTACTAATGAGATCATGTGGCCCGTGGTAGCAGCGGTGGCAACAACGATTGCAGCTTTTTTGCCGATGCTTCTTATGAAGGGTATGATGGGCAAGTTCATGAGCGTGTTTCCCATTGTTGTTTCGATAGCACTCTTTTCATCATTGCTCGAATGCCTGATCATCCTTCCTTCTCATATAGCAGATTTCAGCGGAAAAAAAGGAGAAAATCTAAAAGATAAAACCCATAAGCTGCATGCATGGCTCACAAAGGTTTATAAATATCTTATTATCAGGGCTTTGAAATATCGATATGTTTCTGTCATTATCATTATCGCTGCTTTGTTGCTTGCACTTGGCGCTTTCGGAATGGGGTTGGTTAAATTTGAGTTCTTCCCATCAGGTACCCCTAAAACCATCATACTCAATCTTGAAACACCCGTTGGAACGAGCCTTGATAAAACCAATGATGTAGTATCTCAAATCGAAAGATTCATTCAGAATATGGAAGAAAGTAAGGATGTCGAGGCTATTGTTGCAACGGTGGGGCAATACACAGAACATCACAGATCACAGGTTGAAACATCTAATGCAGAAGTAAAGATCGATCTGGTGGATGCCGATGATCTGACGTACTCGATCGAACGGATAAAGGGTACGATCAGGAAATATCTCGATACTGTACCCGGTCTCTTCTCATACAAATTTATTGAAGGAGAGAGAGGTGGACCGCCAACAGATGCTGATATTGAGTTGCGAATTATCGGGAACAATATCGATAAACTTGAAAGTATCGGCAGCTATGTGATATCCATCTTGGAAGATATTCCCGGTGTAACTGATCTGGAAACGAGTATGGATGACGGCAAAAAGGAGATAAAAATCCTGCCCAAGCACGATAAACTGGGATTGTATGGCCTGGATGTTAACAGTGTCGCATCAGTTGTGTCTATTGCGTCCTATGGAGCGCCGGTTTCAAAATTCCGTGGTGGAGAACTCGATGAATATGACATCGTTGTACGTGTTCAGGAAGATCAGATAGATGATGTTTCCGATCTAAAAGAGATTAAAATTAGAACCACAACAGGTGCTCTTATTCCCTTGAAAGAATTGGCAGATTTTGAGATAACAGCTGGATATTCGCAGATTGAACATTATAATGGAAACAGAGTTCTAACTGTTAATGGAAATACAACAACCTATGATGATAATGGAAAAATGGTAAAGCAAACTCCCGATGAAGTAACGAATATTCTCAAGGGAAATACCCTTACCGGTACAACCGGTATACTCAGTAACTTCACAGAGCGTTTCCCGGGATATCAGTTACAATATGGCGGTGTGACGCAGCAGAGAACCGAGGTATATAATTCACTCTATGTAGCGTTAGTCGTTGCGTTGATCCTCATCTTTGCGATTCTTGCTGCGAAGTTCAATTCCTATGTGCAACCGTTCATTGTTATGCTCACGATTCCGTTTGCGATCATCGGAGTCATATTCGGTCTTATTATTACAGGTCTGCCCTTCTCAATGATGACGTTGATCGCTGTACTTGCACTTGCGGGAGTTGTTGTAAATGATTCCCTCGTGCTTGTCGATTTTGTTAATAGCGAGCGTGAGAGGGGTGTTGACCGCTGGAATTCACTGATAAACGCAGGTACTGTTCGTCTTCGTCCAATCCTGATGACAACGGTCACAACGATTGCTGGTTTTATGCCGATTCTTCTGTCGTCATCAAGCCAGGTGGAAAGCTGGAAACCAATTGCAGTCAGTATTGCATTTGGATTGGCTTTTGCAACATTGCTTACGCTTTTCATCATTCCCGTTGTCTATTCATATATTGATTCTATATTCGGAAAATTCGGTATGACCAGATTCAAAACACACAAGAAGTTCGACGAGTGTGTTGAATGTGGACGTAAAAAGAAGAAGTAACTAAGAGTACATCAAATATCTACAAGGCGAGGATGAAAATCCTCGCCTTTTGCTATCAACCCAGAAAGTACTTTCAAAATATATTTGATTATTCAATAAATTTAAATATTTAACAAAAATTTAAATATATATTGACATGCTTTTCACATCATTGCCCATTCTGCCAACACACATTTATCGGAGATATCTATGGCTAGTAAAGAAGAAATTCTAGAGGCAGCGCACATGGTATTCGCACAATATGGCATCGAGAAGACAACACTGGATGACATTGCAAAGGAGTGCGGTTTTAAACAGCAGGCATTATATTATTATTTTAAAAATAAAGATGATCTCATCGAGCAATTGATGTATCATATCATCGATGACATCAAGAAAGAAACGTTTGATGATCTGAAAAATATCCAAGATCCGGTCGAAAAGATTAGAAGGTATATGATCAACCAGCTTTATTCATATAAAAAGCATAAAAGATTTATCGACACCTTAAGAAAAACAGATATTCCAATGAAGTATCTGGATATGGCTGAAGAAATTAAGCAAAATTTGTTTTCCTCTACCTACGAAAAGATCAAAGAGATCATTAACGAGGGTATCGAGAAAAAATTGTTCCAAGTTGATTCAATCGATTCTTTGATTTACCTCCTTATTAGTACAACGACAGGTTACGGATATACAATTTTAGTTCGGGATGTGAATATTGATATCGAGGAAATCGTTGAGAAGACTATTAATATAATATTGCAGGGTATTCAAAAGTAAAAGGAGCTCTATGAAAAAGTTAAGTTTGATTACAGTAATCATTATTATTTTTACTACTCTTCTTGTGGCTGAGAGGTACGAACTCAAACTCTCTGATTGTATTCAACGTGCACTGGAAAATAACAAGGAGCTGCAGAAGGCACGGGCTGAAGTTGAAAAAATGAAGCAGGAGTACAATAATATACGCGGAAGTTTGCTGCCACAGATTAGTCTGAATGCTGGATATCAACTCTCACAATCACATCTACCAAAGTCAGCACTTATGGATATCCCGTCACTATCGGATATGATCTATGGCACAGGAGACCTTACAGGTATTCCCACCGAAAATGACAGCCTTGAGATCTATAATGACCAAATCATTGCTGGCTATGTGGATGGAGCATTCGCAGATTTCGTGCCGTCCGAACTTCAAAAAGAAGCAGCAGCATTTGCACAAATCAAACTGGATCAGGTTGTGTTTATGGGCGGAAAACTGATCAAAGGAATACGCATTGCCGGTAAGATCAAGAATATGCAGCAGAAGAATTACTTGCTTGTTCAACAGGATGTAATATTCAAAACTAAGGACATGTTCTACAAAGTATTGCTTCTGGAGCAGTTGGTTGATATTCAAAAGGAAGCACTTGATCTAGCTTATCAGTACCAGCAACAGGTGAAGAATATGTTTGCGCAGGGTTTGGTCTCGGAATATGACCTTTTGCGTGCTAGACTGCAGACAGCAAATCTCGAACCAGAAGTTATTCAAGCAGAAAATAATTATACCCTTTTATTAGAGAGTTTCAAGAATCATCTTGGTATAGAGGATGAAAAAGTAGAATTTTCAGGGGAGTTTCTTCTTCCAGAAATTAAACTGATGTCGCTTGAAGAAGCAATCCAGCATGGTAAACAAGATAGGATCGAACTTGATCTTGCATCGATAAATGTTGAGATCAACAAGGTTGTGCTATCCATTCAGAAGGGGAATTTACTGCCTAATATTTTTATTTCTGCTGAATATCAGAAGTATGCAGGATCATCAGGCAGGTACAAAATCACCTATGATGATATCGGAGACACCTATCAGGTAGGAGTGGGACTATCTATACCGCTCTTTACAGGATTTTCCAATACAGCAAAGATCGCAAAAGCCAGACAGGATCTAAAAATGGCAAAGTTGTCCTATCTTCAGCTCGAAGAAGGAATTGAACTGGATATCAAGAATTCCTATTTGACATTCAAGAATGCTAAACTCAAAGTAGAGAGTCAGAAACAAAATGTGAAACTTGCAGAAAAGGGATTTACAATAGCTCAAGCGCGGTATGAGAATCAGGTTGCAGTTCAACTTGAAGTTCTGGATGCGCAGGTGCAGTTAAAATCAGCACGTCTTAATCATTTACAAGCATTATATGACGCAATTATTTCCTATGAACAGCTCAAAAAGGCTATAGGGATCCAATTATAGATCAAGGAGAATACATGAAAAAAAACAAATCCATAATCATCTTTGCAATTATCCTGATTCTTGTATATTCAGGTTGCAGCAGAAAAGAACAAATAGCATCCAAAAATATTGAACAGATACATAAAGAGGAGGGTGTTCCAATAAAGATACTCATCCTTGAACCTTCGTCGTTCGAACTATGGCTTTCATACAATGCACCCCTTAAAGGTATACGTCAGACAAATGTTGCAAGTATGGTACAAGCTGAAGTTGAAAAAGTAAATGCTGTAGTTGGGTCACAGGTTACAGAAGGAGATGTGCTGGTGGAATTTCCAGAAGATACTCCTTCGGCACAATTTCTTCAAGCAAAATCCGCCTACGAAAATGCACAAACAACATATGATCGCTTGATAAATCTTTTTGAGATCGGTGGAATTTCTAAGCAGGATCTTGATGGTGCAGAAACTGCATACAAAGTGAGCAAAGCGAACTGGGATGCAGTACGCAAAATGATCAAAGCGGAAGCTCCCATATCAGGCATTGTAACGACAGTTGATGTGAAGGTTTCTGATAATGTGTTTCCCGGAGATATTTTGTTCATTGTATCTGATACAGAAAAGATGAAAGCACGGGTTTGGGTTACGGAGCAGGAGGTCTGTGATATTAAAAAAGGAATGAAAGCGGAAGCATCATGGCTGAGAAACACCCTTTCCGGTAGCGTAACTCAGATCGGTCTCGCTCTGGATAGTAACCTGCAGGCATTTCCTGTTGATATAGTGTTTGATAATCCTGATAATATACACGCCTGTGGGGTGACTGCGAGGATCAAAATTCTCGTATACAACAATGCCGAAGCACTCAAGGTAGCCCGGAAGAATATTCGCGAAGATGAAAACGGATATTATGTTTATATACTCAAAGATGGGCAGGCAGTGAAACGAGCAATTACTCTGGGACAACAAAACGGAACAGAAGTGGAAGTACTTACCGGTTTGAAATCAGGTGATAAGATCATTACCGAAGGCTTGAACATGATAAAAGACGGCGTCAAAGTCAAAGTGATACAATAAGGAAGCTGAGGTTATCATGATTTTATCAAAACTATCAATCAATCGTCCGGTTATGATCACAATGATTATACTTGTCTTCATCGTGTTCGGGCTTCTTGCTTATTTCAGCTTACCCTTGAATCTCATGCCAGATGTCGAATTTCCCTTTGTGACGGTTCAGGTGATATATCCTGGTGCAGGACCGCTTGAGATTGAATCTCAGGTAGTAAAAAAGATCGAAGATGCGATCTCGACCATCAGCAGGATTGATTATATTGAATCTTACGCGGTTGAGAACTTCGGATTTGTACTCATACGTTTCGAGCTTGGAAAAGATGTGAACATTGCTAGCCAGGAGGTGAAGGACAAGATTGAAGCAATAAAAAACAATCTGCCATCAGACGCAGAAAGTCCTGTGATTTCACGTTTTGATGTTAATGCATCACCCATCATGAACCTTGTGTTCACGGGGAATATACCTGGAACTGAATTATATGAAATCGCAGATAAGCTACTCAAAGACAGGTTGTCACAGATTGAAGGTGTTGCTCAGGTCGAATTAAGCGGGGGACGAGAACGGGAAATACACATAGAACTGGATGAGAAAGTAGTGTTTCAGAATGAAATATCATTACCACAACTCGCACAGATCCTCGCAGCTCATAATATTGATATGCCTGGTGGTTCATTTACAAAAGCAGATCAGGAATATTCCGTTCGTCTTAATGGGCGGTTTGAAGATATTAAAACTCTTGAGGAACTTGAAATACCAACACATTATGGGGTGAAACAACTTAGGCAGATCGCAGAGATCAAGGATACTGGATCTGATGTTCGTCAGCGTACAACTTATTTCAATAATCTTGAAAACTACAAGCAAGAAAATGTGATCAAGATCGATATTATAAAGAGTGTTGACGGTAATCCGGTTGAGATATCAGATCAGGTTCGGAAAGAGCTGCCAGGTATCCGAGCTTTGATTCCTGATAATACTGAGTTATCAATAATCGATGATGATGCAGACTTTATTCAAGCTGCAGTGGACGATACCCTTGGAAACATTATTCTAGGAATCGTTCTCACGGGTATTATACTTTTCTTCTTCCTGCATGATCTCCGTTCAACGATCATTGTTGCACTCGCAATGCCTACATCGATCATCTCAACATTCCTGCTGCTTCAGATCTCAGGTTTTACTATAAATGTGCTGACACTTATGGGGCTCTCAACAGCAGTGGGAATACTTGTGACGAACTCGGTTGTAGTAATCGAGAATATTTTCAGGCATATCAGAATGGGAAATCGAAGAAAAGAAGCTGCGAATAAAGGAACTTCAGAGATAGCAGTTGCAGTATTTGCTTCGACCCTGACGAATATTGTCGTATTTCTTCCTCTGGCAACAATGGGTTCGATCGCAGGTCAGTTCTTCAAAGAATTTGCTCTCACCGTTACATTTGCTACAGTTTTCTCACTTTTGATATCCTTTACTCTCACTCCAATGCTGGCATCATTGATACTTCCTGAGGATCATGATAAAAAGAAAGGCAAAGTTGCTCATTGTTTTGATCGCATGTTCGATCAGCTTGATAATTTCTATAAGAATGTTCTTAGAATATTACTTCGTAGAAAGCTTATAAGTGGTGGTGCAATAGTTATAGCATTTATTCTCTTTGTGTTGAGTTTCGGGGTCGCCAGCAGAATAGGATTTGAGTTTATGCCTAATCTTGATGAAGGAAATCTGTCAATTGATGTTGAGTTACCTCAGGGGTACAGTCTGCAGGAAACAGCAGAGGTCTTCCAGGCAATTGAAGAAAGAATAACTACTCATCCTGAAGTGAAACATATGATCGCGAATATTGGTTCTCAGGGATGGGTGGATAAAGCCACAAATCTCGGTAGTGCAGAAGTTAAACTCGTTGATGTAGATAAAAGAGATTTTTCTACAAATGATATGATAGCTCTTCTGATGCAGGATGTAGCGGATATTCCGAACGCAAAGATCAATGTACATGCGGAATCTGGAATTGGTGGAGGAGGTATAGAGTTCTTTCTGCAGGGTCAGGTTATCGAAATACTTGAAGAACTAAAGAATGAGATCGTCGAAAAATGTGCTGACGTATATGGACTGGAAAATTTTGATAACAGTTCTCGCGCTGGTAAACCTGAGATCACACTATATCCGAAGCGTGATAAATTTGCCCAGGTAGGTGCTACAATTTTTGACCTTGCCTTTACATTGAGAACAGCGATAGAAGGAACCGTTGCTTCGCAATACAAAACGGAAGGTGAAGAATATGATATTAAAGTGAAGCTGTCTGAAGAATCTGTTGATTCGCCAGAAGAGATTGGTAATATTCCTGTTGTAACACCTTATGGTACCTATAGGATTTCACAACTTGCTGATGTAGAATTTACTTCAGGATTGAATAAGATCATTCACCGGGATAAATATACTACTATAAGGTTTAGCGGTTCTTCTGCAAAAGATGTACCCGAAGGTACAGTGGCAGCTGGCATACGACAAAAACTTGCTGAAGTAAAGTTGCCGGAAGGTTACCGAATAAGCTGGGGTGGAAGTATTAGCGAACTTCAGGATACCACAATTGAAATGCTTCGTGTCTTCATCATTGCAGTACTCCTTACCTATATGCTTCTTGCTGCAATCCTTGAGAGCTTTGTACAGCCACTGTATATTCTGTTAACCTTACCATTGGCTTTGATCGGTGTGTTCCTAGCAGTTTATATCTCAGGACAGACCATGAATATCTTTTCGATGATGGCAATCATCATGCTGGTGGGTATTGTGGTGAACAATGCAATCCTGCTGCTGGATTATACAAACCAGCTTCGGAAAAAGGGCATGAAAGCGACAGAAGCACTTATCGAAGCATGTCCCACCAAGTTACGTCCAATCCTCATGGCGAGTTTTGCTATTATGCTGGGTATGCTTCCAATGGCGCTGGGAATCGGTTCGGCAGGTAAGGAATTCAGGCAAGCAATCGGAATTGTGAGTATCGGTGGTATCTTTGTCTCAATGTTTCTCACTCTAATTGTGATACCCTCAGTATATAACATCTTTACCCGTCGAAAACATGGATAAATACGAGCAAGATCTTAATTTAAAGGCAGGATTTCGGTCCTGTCTTTTTATTTATTCAAAAAATCAATAATATTCATTTGAAAATAAATAAATATAAAAAATATTCAAATTTACTTGACATAATTAATAAATATATTAAAATAATTGATATTGAAAGTGAGGTCATATGAATAATAGATTAAAACAGTGTCCGGTTTGCAATTCCACATTGGAGATTAAAGAATATCATTGCCCGAAATGTGATACCACGATCAGAGGAAACTTCGCAGTAGGTGATCTTGCGTCACTCTCTGCACCTCAGCAGGAATTCGTAAAAGTGTTCATCTGCGCACAGGGGAGTATTAAGGAAGTAGAAAAAGCACTCGGTATTTCGTATCCGACGGTGAAGAACCGGCTGGCAGAAGTCATTGGTGTACTCTGCCCATCGCAACAAAGTAAAACACAGAATTTGTCAGAGTCAATTTTAGATGAAATCGAACGAGGGGAGATTTCTGTGGATGATGCAATTAAAAAATTAAAAAAAAGGAGTTAACATGATTAAAAATTTTCTTGAAACACGAACAATCGATACAAAAAGCAATCTGCGGCTTAATCTGGAATCCGAGAATGTTGGTTTTAACATTCAAGGTTATGACAAAGAAGAAACAGCACTCGATGTGTCATTAGAACTAAAAGGAGACATTCCTGATAACCTTACACTTGAAGATCTGCTTAAAACAGATTACAATAGAAAGAAGAATGAACTGAGCATCACGCTTGAACTGCCAAATAATATTCACACAATAAAAGCTCATATTGAAATATTAGTTCCCAGGAAGACGACGCTTGTCTCAAAATTATCAAATGGTGGCTTGCGCCTGGAAGAACTTGTGGGAAACCATGATCTTGAATCAAGAAATGGCTCGATCAGAGTGGAAAACAATCAGGGAAGTCTGGCTTGCAAAACCCGGAATGGGGCTTTAAAGATCGAAAAGTGCAATGGCGATATCGAAGCATCTTCAAAAAATGGAAGTATCACAATTAGAATTAGTGAAGGAAGGATGAACATCGATGGGGAGAATGGTTCCTGCAAGATAAGCAGGTGCAAAGGTACGCTTGCCCTCAATCTTGAGAATGGTCCGATCCGTGTTATTGAAGGTGGTTTCGAAAGTGCTGATCTCAAAAATAATAATGGTAGTATGTATTATGAATTCCTTCCAACAGAAAAAGGAAAATATTCATTTATGAATAAGAATGGAAAAATACTTCTTATTATACCCGAGGAAATTGAATTTGCGATCAGGGCAGAGAATCATCTTGGCAATTTCCGAATAGGTTTGGATGGTGACTATGACCGACAGAAAACTACTGACGGACAGACAATCGAGATGGTGAATGGATCTGGAAATGTGAAGATCGATATTAAGAATAAACTCGGCAGTATTCAATTGATGAAAGAGCCAATACAAAAAGATACTCATATGGATTTTACGAGTTTTGGTGATTACATCTCTGACGTATTTGATAATATTCCATTCGAAGAAGGAATCGAGCAAGCAAAAAAAGCATTCAGTAAAGCAAAAGATCACATCAAAAATATGAATTATGATTTTTCTCAAACCTTTGAAAAAACGATGGAAACGCTCGAAAAGAATAAGGATAAGATCAAAGCAAAGATCGATGAAGAGATCAAAGATAAAAAACATGCTGAAGAGCTGAAAAAGAAGTTTAAAGAAACAATGGAATCGGTCAAAGAAGCATTTCATAAACATGGAGAACAAAAAGAATCTATGAGTGAGAGCAGAATGAAAATTCTTGATATGCTCGAAAAAGGTACGATCTCTTCTGATGAAGCTGAACGCCTACTCAAAGCTCTGGGAGAAGATGATGAGTGAGAAAAAAAAGATTATCGATATGCTTGCTGCCGGAACGATCAATGCTTCCCAGGCAGAAGAACTCATCAAAGCAATTTCATCAAAGAAAAAAAGACCCACTCAAAATGAATCAAAAAGAATGGTATTCGATGTCATTAAAAGGGATACTGAAAAAAGGATTATTCATATTTCTATTCCAGTTGCATTTATCAATGCCGGGCTGAAGATCATACCTAAAGAAGCAACCATCAAAACAAAGATAGGAGAATCATCCTTTGATATCTCATCGATCAATTGGGAAGATATATTTTCTCAAGCTGTTGGTGGTGAGATCGGAGATCTTTTCTACATGGAAATTGAAGACGAGAATAATCCTTTGATCATTCATATTTACATCGAATGATCCATTATACCATATTTCTTCTTAAGATGTGCATAATAAATTGACAGTATATTTCGTATTTGCATCTTCTTTCAATGAGATATTTTCATCATTCCATATTCGGGAGATCGCATGAAAAATAAGAATATAATTATCTGGTTATTACTAATGTTTGCAATGCTCTCATGCTCGAGAGTCTATGTGCCATACACACTACAACTACAGCAGGAATATAATCTGACCCAACAAGAGATCATGAAGCTACAGTTTTATGTGTCCGATGAAGTCATTCTGGAACGCGAGATTATCGATATTGATAAGCGTGTTTCAAAAAAGCATCGGCTGGAAAAGGTAGAGGATAAATTGCTTGATCAGGTTGTATTCAGAACTCTCACTCCCGGCATTGCGGTTGACGTACTTCCCAATATGCTGCAAGTAGCATTTGAACAACAGGGGTATCTTACGTTTAAAACCGAGGGAGAACCGGAGGATAATTATTACTTCAGAAGCGATCGTTACGGGGATGAGATCAAAGAAAAAGATATGAGCTATTGTTACTGGTTTCAGAGAGTAGAAAATGAAATGTTCAGCAATGGTCTTGTAACGTATAATGTGAATGAATACTGGGTATTTTTCCCAGAAAATCGACCTTATCTTCTTGTTGATGAAGAGAGTCTCGAAAAAATAAAAGAAGAGCGAAGAATCGTCAAAGGACTCAAGCAGAATAAGTAGTATTTCTTAATCGGGATTCTGAGCTACTAATGATAGGGATTTAATACTCTCTTATAACGCCTACTTTTTCTCCTTTATTTGTCTTACTCGAACCGGATTTCGTAAATACTCCTACCAAGAAACCTACCACAAAAAGCAGGGGGTAGAAGATGATTTTTGACATGCTGATGTTCCAGAATAGAATGGTCAGCGAAACCTGTTCTGAATTCTGGATAACAATAATAATGACTGCAATGATCAATACGATCATTAAGATGTGTTTAATCTTCATATTATAACCACTTTCGTTTTCTAAAGAATCTTAACATTCCTAACATAACAATAAGCATTACACCGAGTGTAACAAAATAACCCCATTTCCATTGAAGCTCGGGCATAAAAGCAAAGTTCATACCGTAGATACCTGCAATGAATGTCAGCGGAATAAAGATCGTCGCAATGATCGTTAAGACTTTCATAACTTCATTCATTTTGTTGCTGATGCTTGAAAGATAGATATCCAACAAACCTGAAACCATGTCACGGTAAGATTCAATCGTGTCGATCACCTGTATTGTATGATCATAAACGTCCCTTAAGTACACGTTGATACTTTCGTCGATAAGGTCGCTTTCTGAATGGTGCATAGCATTGATTACTTCACGTAGTGGCCATACAGATTTTCTCAAGTACATCATCATTCGCTTCATTCGGTGTATAAGTTGCAGCGTATTTGGGGTCGGAGTTTTAACCACTTCATCTTCAAGTTTTTCAATAGATTCACCAACAGTTTCAAGAATAATAAAATAATGATCTATGATTGAATCGATCAAAGCATACATCAGATAATCTGCATGAAAATTTCTTATACGTCCTTTTTTATTTCTGATGCGTTGACGTATTAGATCAAAAACATCACCAGTCCGCTCCTGAAATGAGATCACATAATCCTTGCCAAGAATGATGCTCACTTGCTCAGCACAGATGCTGTCATCGTCATTACGATAGAGCATTTTCAGTACGAAATACATGTATTCACCAAAATCTTCAACCTTTGGTCGCTGTTCAGTGTTCATAATATCTTCAAGTAAAAGAGGATGAAGATTAAAGACCTTACCGAAGTCTTCCATCACAGCAGGATCGTGAACTCCATCAACATTTATCCATGTAACAGATGATGTATTTACATATTTTTTACATTCTGATACGCTATTGAGAGTTTTCTCCGTATAATTGTCAGCATCATAATCCATGACAGTAATATGGACTTTTTCCATCTTTTTCTTACCAACATGAATGAGTGAACCTGAAGGAGTGCCGTGTTTTGAAATTATATTATTCATATTTCTCCTAATTAATCAATATCGCCGAGGAGATATCTATCTTCATACGTAACGAATCCAAGAATAATTTTTTGGTCAAGAACATTCGTGATTTCAAGTCCGTACCAAAGCACGTCATCTTCCTCGGTTCCAAGATAGGAAATACTGTAATTATGTGCCATTAAAAAACTGCTGATCTCCATTTGAATATCAAGTGCTTCCTCAAGATGATCATCAATTTGCGGGTCAAGGGGCTGAATGATGTTCTCGTCATAAGCCTTACGGAAATCCAGCACATGGTCACATAGCAGATCAATTCTGTTAAACACGCAAACATTTATTATTTCCTTTAGACATGGAAGTATTTTTTTCGCATCAGACTCAATTGGTTCTCTATTGTTTAACTGAGGTATGAGCGGACCATCCAGATGAACACTTCTCATGATAGCAGATACAAGAGCAGCTTCGGTTTCATCAGGCTCAATATGCAAATCCAGTGTGTCCAGCGTGATATCCAAAGAAACGGTGTAATAGAAATTTTGATAGTTATGCTCGGGATATCTGGTTTTTTCAAGCATGAGCATATAGGTGCGTTTTTCACCTTGAGCAACAGACTGAGAAATATAACCCTGGTTTGCATTGAAATGTGTTAGAATATCCTGATCCAGCCATCGATCCTTCTCAGGAATAAAATTTTCTTCTACGAAAATTGCTTCTTCCAAAAAAACATAGCTCTCAAAGGTGAAATTTCGGTCCTCATAAGCTTTTGAGATCAAAAGTGAAGCAGTTTTATCGGGACTGTCATATCCGGCAATGACATTTTCCTGTTTGATTGTTTCTTGCCATGCTGAAGGGATTTGAATCTGCATCTCAAGGAAATTATATGAAGTCAATTTATCTTCATATTGTATTGGTTCAAGCCATTTTGGTAGTTCCGATTTTGGAACTCGAAAAACTAAGATCTCTTCGATCTTATTTTGCTCATCGACAAAAAACCCGATACCCAGTGAATGATATACAATTCCATCAGTGTACTCGTTGTAATCATCTCCATATGCTTCTATTGCTTTGTCACGAGCGTCTCCCAGTTTGATGCCCTTTTCAGTCTGTAATAATCCTTCAGGATCATATGTGAGATTGACCATATCAAGACGGAAATCCATATCTTTTCTCGTGAATTCAGCAATGAAAGTGATATTAAAAGAACCGTCTTCATAAAAATAGTTAAATGGAAACTCAATATCTTCATAAGGTGTGCCGAGTAGATCGTACATATCAGCTGGAGTATCGAACACAGTAATAAGATCGACAAATCCCAATCCAGCTTGAAGTTTCTTACCCGAAAGCACTTGTTCATACTGTGGCTTTTCATCTTTATGCTGGGATTGTGATGGGTCAATGTTCTGTTTATTTTTCGAAGCACACATTGAGAGAGCGAGAATCATAAAGACGAAAATAATTATTTTAATTGACTTCATGTTTTTTTTCCTCTGCTAATCGAAATGGGACTTTACATTTTGGGCATTGTCTGTAATACAAGCCTCTTCCAAGATATGTATTGCAATTTGGACAACGCCAGCTTCTAAGCGTAATTATTAAACATCCAAGAATTATAAAAAATCCAAAAATTATGGAGATAGGATTGATGAGCATGATCAGGAAAAATCCTAAGATAGCAATAGGTATGACAAGAATCTGGATCTTCTGTCTTTTCTTGAAACTCCGAACGATCTCCTCATTGGTCATTGATTCTAAGTTTTATAGTCATATTGAGGTAGATCAGGATACACCGCACAACAATTTTTGAATGTCCATAAAGCACTGAAAATTCCGATATAAGCACCAAAAATGATATCACTCGGGTAATGAGCTGTTACGATGACCCTACTCAAACACACCAAAACAGCAATCGTAACAAAAACAACAACCCACTTTCTGAAAAGAAGAGAAAGAGCAGTAAGTATAGAAAAGATCCTGAGAGAATGTCCTGATGGTGTTGAGTTCATTTCCCATTGCTTGGTAAAAAAGTGAAGGCCATATTTTTCTTGTTCATAAAGCATGACAGGTCTGTGACGTCCAAGGAATATCTTCAAGCCTTCTCCAACAACAAGAGCAATGGCAGCACTCAGGGCAACGTAGAGAAGCATCCTCGTCCAATGATGCTTTATTGTTGGATCAAAGACCAAAATGACAATAAAACATAGCGCAACTGCTATTCGTATGAACGATCCATCAGCCAGGTAGGAAAGAAAAGTTCCTGCATCAAAGATCCATGTCGATTGGAGATGATTATTTATCCAAAGACTTATTGGTCTATCCAGTAAAAAAAAGAAGAGAAGATAAAGAACAAGAACAATGCTGCTGTAAAGCACTGTTTTCTTGGCTAAGTTATCCATAAACTATACTCCTCTTATTTTACTTATTCTGCAGGATGAGCAAAATCACCTTTGCAGCATCAATCTTAACATACCAGTCTTCGAGCTGAAGTAAGGGTTGAATTGCATATACACCATTTTTATCTCCAAGCTCGTTGAGCGAAAGTGCAGCTTCGATTTTGATATCTGGATTAGGATCATTCAGAAGGTTTATCAGTGCTTCTTTAACTTCTTTTTCATCATAGAATTGGAGAAAACGGGTTGCTGTTTCGCGTACTTCGTCATCGGGATCTTGAGTAGCTTTGAGGATTAATTGCCAAGCCCATTCTTCGTCAATTTCACTGACAAGCTCAACTACTGAACTCCTGATATCTACCTCCCAATAGTCCGAAAACTCACTAAACTTTTGAATCGCATTTTCATCTCCCCAACTTGCAAGGAAGAACGTAGCAGCCAAACTCGTTGGACTTGTTAGATCCACAGGCAGGTCATATAAATAGCTTATATACGTTGTATCTTGAAGTTCTAAGAGGAGTGTACTAGCAAGGAGGAGTTTATAAGCATCAAGCTGATACTCATTAAACTCGATTACATTATCAAGATTTCCATTTTCCATTTTTTCAATTTCCTGTTGTGTGATATCCAGAGCTTCTCTTAATTGTGCTTCATCTCCAAGCTTAGAGATCGCCACAATTGCATGAAGTCGAATAAGTAGGTATGGATCTGTCAAAGCTTCCATAAGATGAGGAACTGCTTGCTTTGCATTACGCAGAGAAATCGCATTGATGGCATCATCCCGCACAGAACCTACTGAATCGTTCAGCATATCAATATACATTGGAATGAAATCATCACTGCGAGCAAAAGTAAGCTCGTTGAGCATGATGTCTCGATTGTAACCAGATTCGTCAGCAAGCCCGGCTCTGATGAATTCCAATGCTTCTTCCTTCCTACCGAGTCTGTACAATGCAACTGCTGAAGCTTTCTGGGCGGTGAAGTTAGGATCAACTGCAAGGGTAAATTCAAGATCTGGTATAGCAGTAGTATCTCCAATAGTACCAAGTGCTCTTGCAGCTTTCATAACTACAATGTCATCTGGATCATACAATGCATCAATCAGAGCTGGTACAAATGATGGGTCTGCTATATCTCGCATTGCATCAATAGCTCTGCTTCGAACGAAATAGTCGCTATCCTGAATTGCTTCATCAAGTACGGAGAAGGCTTCTGTTTCAAGCATCTCCCGATCCTTTTTCGATATACTTGCAGATGAGCAACTAAGAATGATCAGAACAACACTCATAATCCCGAGTATGTTTCGGAATTTCATATCCAAACCTCCACGTGCTATTATTTTTTCATTACTTTATCATACAGCTTTTTCAGGAATAGAAGTCCCTTTTTTGAGATTTTTCGGGAATAAAGGTTTCTGTCGAACATATACACAATATGCTCACAACCAGGTTCGATACTGAACTTCATGCGTTCTTTGAGCACGCTCTGTGAATCCTGAATGAAAATCATCTCACCTGTATATCCACACTTATAGAACTCAGCTGGTTTCTTTGTTATGAATGAAAGCACTCTATCAAGATTTTCTCTGTCCATAAAGGTTTGAGCCAGAATCGGCTGCATACCTTTTGTGCCTTCAACCGTATAAAAAAGGATTTCGATCCGATCAATATTCTCCTTCATATACAGCTTCATTGCTTCATCGATAGAAGAACTGCATCCTATGAGAACAAGAAGCGCGAATCCCAAAATAATACTAACCCTTTTCATAGTGCCCCCTTTCATGGCATCCACATAATTTATCCTCTATTTATATGCTTATAGTTGATATATTCTGTCAACATTTAATCCCTCACTCGATAAAAATATGTTTGAAATCCTCTTTCATGCTGATTATAAGCCAATTATTCTTTCTGCACAGATCAAGAAGATCCTGATATGTGTATTCATACTCTTCTTGGGCATCGTCATGATTGATAACAAGTGCGATGGTTTGGTGCTTGGGGCTATCTGTAAAGCGAAGCATCTCGTAGTCGCCCATCGAATTTCCGGCTGCAAAAACAGGCGGTTTGCCAATATGCGTGTATATGCCCTCTGCTTTTCCATTTGCATTATTGTTATGAATTATATTTTCTTGTCGTATGAACGATGTTACAGAATCATCATACGAATACTTCAGCTCTATACGCGAACCAATAATATTGGAAGGTTCGAAAGGAAGTCGATCCTTTAAAGCACCTCGTAAAAAACCTGTCATTGAGCCAGATGTTATATAGACCTGGAAATCTTGTATAAGGAGATACTCAATAAGCTCAACCATAGGAATGTAATAGAGATATTTATATGGGATTCTCAATTCTGCATGAATGGTCGTATCCATAAAAGCAGAGACAGAACTGATATATTCTTCCTGTGATTTACCGAGATAATCAGTGGTGAGGAAAGTTACAAGATGGTGATTCATATAATTTTCATCATTTTCTACCGCAGCTTTGTATGGCTGAACTGTCCGTAATGCAGAATCTCTTTGTACAGCATGACGATAGTGGTCAATGCAGACCTGGAAATTTGCATAGGTTGGTTTTTCGCAAAAGATTGTGCCGTCGAAGTCAAATGTGGCAATCCTATCCTGAGGAGGAATATAATCATGGCTTTGAGGATCAGAAGCGTTGAGTACAAAAGAAATTATTCGTGATTTGTTTTCTCCATCATTCCACGAGGGAAGTGGATCAAAACTCCTGCTTGTCTTGTTTACTGCACAGCTTGCAACAATACTTACAGCTATGAATAATATTACAAATTTTCTCAGAGTGGTGTCCTCCTATTTTTTTCTTAAGACTTTACCTTCCGCCATGACCATAATAGGGAATGCACCAAGATGAAGCGGATTTTTATCCCATACCACAATACTTGCGAGTTTTCCTTGCTCAATAGTTCCAAGCTTATCGTCGATACCAAGGATTTTTGCATTTTTATACGTGATCAACGAGATGGCATCCTCCTCATTCATGCCCTGTATCATGAAGAATTTCAAGCTATCCCGAAGTGCGATCGTATGGATGACCGGATGATCGGTCATGAGTCCGAAAAATGCTCTTGAATCCATAAGAAGCTTTGTGTTTTGATAATAGGCATGCTTCAACTCGACTTTGTATCCTACTGAGCCAAGTGGACCATACACAACCGGGATATTGTTTTTTGCGAGTTCATTAAAGATATCTTTATGAAAGACATCCCCGGTATGATCTGCTGTGCATTTTATCTTATACTTATCTGCAAGATGGATGAGGTAGAGGACATCATCATCTTTGTGAACGTGCACTTTTGAGGTATATTGTCCGGACAACAAGGTAAGAAGAGCTTTATCTTCAGGTGAGAATCCGAGTTCATACTCACGTTCGAGGATTTTTTTATCGATCTCAAAATCCTCTTTGCTGATATCTTTCTTTTTGAATTTTGCCTTAAGTTCGTTTATTTTCTTATCCTTTGAAACGTCAGCTTTTTCTTTTTTGATAAGAACTTCGTCGAGTTTTTTCTCAAGTAGCGAATATACGCCCATACGCGTATTCGATCGTTCACCTTTCCAGTCTGTTGTTGAACGCGGATTGTATCCGAGTGCCATTTTGAAGCCGTATGCTTTCATAAAAGCATCATCACGGTTTTTGCCGAAATTTTTGATGATCATAGCCTGACCTCCGATGAGATTTCCGCTACCTGGCACAACACAGCTATACAGTACACCAAAATCCACGGCATCTTTAAAAGCTCTGTCATCAAAATAAATGCTATCGATCGGATTGTTCAAAGGAAGTATCTGGTTTATGATGTCATTGGTCTCAGATTCTGTCCATGGCTCACCTTCCCTATCCATACCAATATGAGAATGTGCATCGATAAGAGCTGGCGTGACCCAACCTTCGAAATCAGCTTTCAATTTTTTATCTGTGACATCAATAATTTTGCGACCTTCGACAACAATATATTTTTGCTCGTACTTTTTCTTCCCATCAAAAAGAACATTTGCTTTTATTACTTTCTGTTTAGCCATAGTACTCCTTCTTTTTTTTCCTATTTTGCTGAAACGCTAATATCATTACACAGAATGGCAGGCATTATACCACCCCAGCAGGAATGAAGTTTATTTTCGATTGCAATTACCTTCTTCAATGTATCATATACATTTCCAGCTACCATAACATCTTTGACCCGTCCGACGATCTCACCTTTTTCAACGTACAAACCGGGACTGACGCCGACTGAGTAATCACCATTTGGGATATTTCCGCTATGAGCTCCCATGACACCATCGAGAATGATGCCCGTGTCCATCATTGCAACGAGTTCTTCAAAGGATTTATTACCGAGTTCAAAACGGGGATGACCAAGATGGGGTGATGGAGTCATCGTAATGGGGTCACCTCCCCACATGGATGAGCGGTAACCGTGACCTGTCGATTGAACGCCGAGTTTCTTTCCATAGTTCAGATCATAGAAGAATGAGCGTAAGACCCCCTTCTCTATGATATTCATTCTTTTCGTTTGAACACCCTCATCGTCGAAGCTGCGAGCTCCTGTCACAGAATCATCGAGTGGATCATCATAGAAGGTGATTAATTCACTCACGATTTTTTTACCGATGTCTTTTTTGATCGGAGACACATCTTCAAAAATACTCTGTGCATTTGTCCCACTGCTCAAACGCCAGAGAAGCGTATACATACTTCCCGGCATGTAGAGCACCTTCATTTTACCACTTTGTATATTCACTTCTTTGGATGATTTATTATACAACTCGATAAGTTTCGATACTTCATCTTGAGAGAGCGAGAATGGTGTTTTTTCATCATACACCCTTTCGAGACCTGCACCACCGCCCGGATAGATAACATTTATCCAGTAGCCATTTGTTCCAGATTTACCTTGAAGATCTGTGCCGATGCTATTGAGAATTTTGATGTTGTTAATCTCTTTGTATCCCACAATTTCTAATTCAGCATTGGTTTTGGCGAGTATTGCATCAGCGATCTTCTGGCATTCATCAACCATTTTTGATGATGACACTTCTTCAATACGGGGATTATATGTGCTGAGTTTCGGGAGGTCTTTTGTCAGAGGGAATGAATATTCTGCTTTTACGCCACCCTTAAGAGAATCCAGGGCATTTTGCAGGAATTCTTCTCGGTCGATAAGATTCTTTGTATAGGAGAAACCGAGTTTCCCGTCCTTGATAATACGAAGTGCCATGCCCGACTGCAACTGACTTTCGATGTCATGAAGTTCACCTTTTTGGAATATTACTTCCGATGAATTCGGTTCGTTGTAATAAATCTCTGCCTGGTCGCAGACTTTTTTTGCCATTTCCAGTAACTTTTCCATTAGACACCTCCTATTACGACATTTTTTACAAGGATGTGCGGTGCTCCATGGCAGGATCGGATATTGGTCTGCCCTTTGCCGCATCCGCCAGTTTGTTTTAATTCAAGATCATTTCCGATCGACGTGATATCCTTGAGTGTTTGATAGAGATTGCCTGACATGTTGATGTCTCGGATCATCTTATCCTTTTTCCCATTTTTCACAAAGTAACCGTACTGAGCGCCAAAGGTGAAGTTCTCCCCTGAGGTCTGTCCACCTTTAGGATCGAGTATATACAGACCGTCACCAAGTTTTGCCATGAGTTGTTCGAATGTGTTCTCTTTTGGTTCGATGAAGATATTTCCCATTCTTATAATTGGAGCATAGCGATAATCCTCAGCAACGCAGTGTCCGGAAATTGGTTCTCCAAATTCTGCTGCAGTTCTTCGAGAATGCAGTCTGCCGGTCAGCACACCATTTGTAAGAAGGTTCACTTTTCGAACAGCGACTCCTTCATCATCATATTTATAAAAACCAAGCTGGTTCGGAAGGGTCGCATTATCAGTGATCGAGAGTACATCACTTCCAAGTTTATTCCCGATCTGCATTTTTTCTCTCATTGCAGGTAAAGACTCAACAATATCGGCTTCTGAGAAATGACCAAATGCTTCATGTGCAAAAACGCCTGCCAGTCCCTGGTTCAGAATACAATTATATGAACCTGCTTTGACCGGTTCAGCTTTGAGCAAGTCAACCACGATTTTCGTTCTATCTTCAAATTTGCTTTCAAGGTCTCGAAGTGTATAGAAACCGTCACTACCGCCGGCACCGATGCGCAAGTTTTGTACAAGATTTCCTTCTTTGCTTGTAATACCTCCCCCAATGCCGGTTGTTATGAGATCTTCGTGGATTTCAGCTCCTTCTGAAGACAAGAAATATTTCTCCCTTGTCACTTCAAAATAACGCATATTGGTCATTGCTACTTTTTCGTTAGATAAGGGAATGTCATTATAATGTCGCAGAAGTGAAAGCTTCTCTTCGATAGAAATGTCTCTTGGATCGTCTTTTAACTCAGGGATGAATGTGTCTTTGATGATTGGTACTTGGGCAAGTTTAACAGGTTTCTCAATTGTGTTGCCAATGAGTTCTGCGTTTTCTTCTGCTGTTTTGAGTGCTTTTTCCGCATCGGCTTCCCGTGTGAACGCAACAGATGTAAATCCGCCGTTTTTCAGAACACGAATGACATAACCATCCGTTGTTGTTGATCCGATATTTGAGAGTTCCTTCCCGTTGATCGTAATGAGAGTGTTCTTTTTGATCTCGTATCGAATGTCAGCATAATCTGCATCTGCTTTTTGTAAAATATGCTTTAACTTAGATAGCATAGGACCTCCTAACTTTGTCTGTATTGTAAGTATTTTTTGTAAATATAGTCAATTTTTTATCATAAAAAAACCCGGTAGCAGAAACCACCGGGTTGAAAATTTTACATTACTTGAATTATTTTGGTGAATGTGCAGATGAATTATCAGATTGCACAGGAGTATGATGTATTGAAGTACCTTTTACAGTTTCAGGTGCAGCTACAGAGTAGTACTGCCACCAGATTTCATTGTCTCCATCAACTGAATCCCAGGTGGTAAGTGTAACATAGCCAGTTGGGAATGTCGCATCAGAGAAGCTGTCAGTCCAGACATCATTGAAATAGATATCAAAGTTTGATCCATTTGCAACAATCTTAACCTTACTGAAAGCATTGAGACCATAGCCAAGATTTACTGTATATGTCCAAGGGATGATTTCTGTTTCAACACCACTTTCTATACGCCATACACTATATTCACCCCATGCATCAATACTGAGGAGATAACCGTCGGCGGATTTTGTATCATAACTCATAAATCCATTTGATCTAAAGAACAAACCAAAAGTATATCCTTGGGTTATAACGCTTTCAATTCTAGCAACACGGGTTTCGAACGTGTAATCTGAAAACTGCTGATTATAATAAGCGCTTGCCCAGGAATCATTTTCAGCTCCTTCCATAACCAAGTTGCCACCAAAGGTGTACCATCTTCCATCTTCGGCAACGAAGTTATAAGCAACATCGTTAAATTCTTCAGTAAAACCAGTTGTTGTGAATTCCCATATTGGTCCGGCTTGTGTGCTTTTTGAATCATCGTCAGCAACGATCTTCCAGAAATATTTTGTTACATAATTAAGCGCACCCGGGTCGAAAAGCGTTGCAGCTATATTCTGGGCAACAAGTTCAGCTGCACCGGGATTTGGGTCGATTCCAAGATACACATCATAGGTGAGTGGATCACCTTCGGGGTCTGTGCATTCCCATTCTAAATCAGTATTTACTGCGACATTTGTTGATCCATCTGCTGGAGTTGGATTTGAGGGAGGGTTTGGCTTGTCATTAGAATTGCTTGTTGTCTTACAAAAAGAAAGCAAAGCAACCATAATGACAATGAGCGCGATTTTAATAATCTTCATTTTTTTTTGCTCCTTGTGTTTTTTCACTTTAAAAAGTTATTTGGATTTTAAAACCTTGATGTGGTTGTCAACCTTTTAAAAAAATATAAAATAGTACTTTTTATGTTGGAATTAATCCGATTACTTATCAGTCATTAACTCCTTTTCTGCTTTTCTAATATGATCAACCGCAATAAAATGAGAGATAATTCCTGCAACACAATAAGAAACAGCAATGCCGATGAATGCTCCCTGAATGTTCATGATGAGTGAACCAACATAAGCAAGGGGAATATAAAGCACAAACATCTGTATGGTA
This sequence comes from Candidatus Cloacimonadota bacterium, assembly GCA_016932035.1. Classification (NCBI taxonomy): domain Bacteria; kingdom Pseudomonadati; phylum Candidatus Cloacimonadota; species Candidatus Cloacimonadota bacterium. The sequence goes on along the minus strand of JAFGDR010000011.1, from coordinate 38,628 downwards.
ACAAGCCCGGCAGCATGAAAGGGTTTTTGCAGAACATTAAGAGATACATTGGAAAGCAGAAGAACTCCCTGTAAGCCGTAACCAAGGGGAACGATCGAGAGATATTTCACGATCGTTTCAATGATCATTGGATCTTTGTTGAATATTCCTGCGATTGGTCTGGCAAATACAAAAAGTATGATAAAAGAACCAAATCCCCAGATGAGAGAAAATATCTCAGCCAGTCGAAGTCCCCTTTTTACACGATTAAACAAACGGGCGCCAAGATTCTGTCCGATAAAAGGTCCGAATACAGAAGAGAGAGCTCGTATAACTGCGAGTGCAAAGAATTCAATCCTCGATGCCACACCAAATCCTGCTACAGCTTTGGATCCGTATGAAGATATGATACGGGTCATTACACCAACAGAAAGAGGGAGGATCATACGGGCACCGGCTATAGGTATACCAATATAGAGAACTGATTTCCAAGATGCCAAGATTTCTTTAACGGATACTTTTTCAAAGGTTACCATTCGATCCCGGCGAACCAGAACCCATGTGGCAGCTACCGAAGCGCTGAAACGAGCGATTACAGTTGAGATTGCTGCACCACGGATTCCTAACTTAGGAAAGGGTCCTAAGCCAAAAATCAGCATCGGGTCCATGATAAAGTTCATGATCACTGCCACAACCATGATCGCACTGGGTGTTTTCGTGTCGCCAGTTGCTCTGATCGCATTATTGCCAACCATCGGGATCAGCACGAAGAACATACCGTAATACCAAATCCCCATGTATTGTTTGATATAGGGGAGTGTCTGCGCAGTGGCACCCAGAAGCCGGAAAAGCGGACCGATGGTCGAAAGACCGATACTGACAAAAATAAAAACGAGTACAACTGCAAGCAAAAGACTGTCTGTGGTAATCCTACGCACCTTATACGTATCTCCTTCACCAATGGCTCGTGAAATGATAGCTGATGCACCCATACCAATACCAAGGGCTATGCTGTTTACTATTAGTACTACGGGAAATGTAAAACTCAGCGCTGCGAGCTGTGTTGCACCCAATCTGCCAACAAAAAAGGTGTCAACCAGATTAAATGCAACCATACCGAGCATGCCGATTATCATAGGAGCTGTGAGTTTGATCAGCAGCTTACCAATTGGACCGTCAATGAGTTTTGCTTTCGTGTTCTTCATCAAATTCAACTTTCCACAGAGAGTGAAATGTGCTGATATTTTTCGTCAAGGTAATGAGAAAAACTTGAAAAGAATTTCATCGTAAAAATTTCTTATGCAAAGAAAGCAGGTATTATGCGAGAAATTTTAAATCCTTATAAAAAATATGATGGTTATAACTGTTTTGGATGTGCTCCCAATAATGAGTGCGGACTACAGTTGACTTTTTTTGAAGACGAGGATGAAATTGTTTCCTTCTGGGAACCAAAGGATTTTTTTCAGGGTTATTTAGATGTGCTCCATGGTGGCATCCAATCAGCCCTCATCGATGAGATCGGAAGCTGGGTGGTTTTGATCAAGGGAAGAACAGCCGGTGTTACATCAAAACTTGAAGTTAAGTACAAAAAAGCAGCATATGTGAATAGAGGAACCATCACCCTTCGTGCGAAAATGCATCAAATAAGAAGGAATCTCTATACAGTTTATGTCCGGTTACTCGATGCTGATGATACCCTTTGCGCAGAAGGATACGTAACCTATTTCACGTTCTCAAAGAAGCGAGCATCGAAGGATTTCTATTTTCCTGAATATGAAGAATTTTTCAAAGATTAATCTAACTCTTCTTCGCTGAACTTCTCTACCTGATAAATGTAAATTTCTGTACTCGGATCTTTGTATGCATCTCGGGGCAGACCGGCTTTATGAGCGCACAGATTTTCAAGGAATGTCACTCTGTCCCAACCGGTTTCAGTGGCAACCTGGGGCAGGAAAACACCGCTTTGCCATCCTTTTCTGATCCAAACCCCATCGATACCCATGCGTATCTGCTTCCAGTCCGTTATCTTTTCCATAGGTGACAGCACTGAAATTTCTATGGTAATATTTTGAAGTTCTTTTTCTTTTACTTTCGTAAAGCGAGGATCTTCGACAGCAGCAGAAACAGCCATTTTTGAAACAGCTTGATAAAGCGGCATCTGCGCATCCATGTGCCCGATGCAACCACGCAGGTCTCCAAATTCATTCAATGTGACAAATACTGCCCGATCTTCGGTCAATTTTGAATTATCTGGTTTTTCTGGCTGCATACGTTTCCCATTTTTAAGATAATATACAATGCTTTTTCGCGCAAGATCGAGGAGATATTTTTTTTCTTCAGTCGTATACACGTCACCTTCTTCTTCAGTTATTTTGTTCTGAATACCAGTCTCCGGTTCAGGAAAAATGATCGAGGAATATCCAACGATATGTCCCGAGTACTGATCACCAGTAATGTCAGCTGAGTTCTGGTAAGCGAGCATGATCGGTTTGTCAGCACCGAAGTATTTCATAACTTTCATAAATGGATAGATCGAGTGGAATCCGCAGATCTCACATTTTCCCCGAGCAACTTCTTTTTTCAGTTCTTCTTCATCCATGCTCAGGATCACATCGATCGTGTGACGATCCATATCTACAGTTTGCTTGTAAGGATGGAAATGTGCCATATCCGAACTTGCAACCAGCGCGATCTTCTTGTCGGAATATTCAATAATTGAAATGAGCGCATGTGCAAGATTATTGAGGAGCGAATAATCATTTGTCGCTGTCATAATAGGAACGATCTCAGCGTTTGGGAGCTGGTATTGTACAAAGGGAAGTTGTGTTTCGAAGCTGTTCTCGCCATCAGTAAAGACCTGCGGTATATATTCGAAATCAGTATGCGATGCAAGAATTTTTTGAGCGATCTCTTTATCTACTTTTGATGAACCGAGCGGTGATTTTACGTTATCTCCGCTGTATATACTGATCTTTCCTGCATTGTATCGATGGCTTGTTGCAATAATGATTACCGTATCGAAATTTCCATTTTTCAGGAGTGTGTATCCATACGCAGCGATCGGACCGGAATAAACAAGCCCGGCATGAGGTGATATGATTCCAAAAGGGATAATATTCTTGTTCTTACCCAACTCAACATTATCAAAGAACTTTGTAAGCATACTTTCTAGTTCTTTTTTTGAACCAGGATACCATGTGCCTGCAAGAGATGGTTCAAGCGTTTCAGCCCAGAGGTTTGTCGAAAAAAGCATAAGACATAAAAAAATTCCAATTTTTTCTAACATATAAACCGCCTTTGTATTCTCTTTCTATGTACACTAAAAAAATATGCAAGGAAAAAATGAAATCGTTCTGAATTTTTTAAGAAATTAGAGACTGAAATACCTAGTTTGGATAGATCATGATTTATAGTGAAATCTATGTAATAAATTAAGAAGTGTGTTCTTGATTATTTTTTCTTATTACTTTTTTCAATATAACAAAGAATTTCGCCCTTTTTCACGGATTCACCGGCTTTGAACCTGATCTCTTTGACAATACCGTCACAGGGAGCTGCAAGGTTGTTGAACATCTTCATTGCTTCGAGTACAACAACTGTCTCACCAGCTTTAACGACATCGCCAACTTTTTTCCTGTATTCGAATATCATGCTTGGAATCGGTGCGCGGAGTAAGCCGGATTCATCAACATGAAGAGGCTTTTTCTCGTTTCTTGGTTTTGGTTTTGGGGCTGGAGTGCTTGTTCTAACCTGAGGAGCTCTTGGATCTGCTACTTCAACGTTGAAATATTCCCCATCAACATACACGTCAAAGGAACGCAGATTTGCGGGTTTTTCTTTTTCGGTTTTATGTACCACTTCACCGGAAAGGGCTTTTTGAATGATCTCATTCTCTTTTTCAATGTCTTCGAGAGTCTTCGGTTTTACATTGTCAGGAACTTCTTCAAGTCCATATTTCCAGCGGAGGAAGCGTTTTCCTGTGACAGGATAGATCGCACAGAGGATTTCGTCATCGATGTCTTTCGCAAGCCATTTCACATCTTCTTTTACTTTTGGCAGTTCCGGCTCGAGTAAATCACCGGGACGTGTTGTAATCGGCTTTTTGCCACGGGGATATTTCTTGAGAGCTTTCTTCTGAACTTTTTTATCAATTGGAAGAGGAGTTTGTCCATACAGACCAAAGCAGAGGTCTTTGACCTGTTCAGTGATACGAGAGAATTTACCTTCTCGTTTGTCAAAAAGCACATTATTAACCGTTTGAATACCGATGATCTGGCTAGTTGGTGTCACAAGCGGAACCTGACCAAGTTTTTTTCTTACTTTTGGCAGCGCTTCAAACACATCCTCGAGTCTGTCCAGCGCATCCATTTCGCGGAGCTGGTTTACAAGGTTAGACAGCATACCGCCTGGGGTCTGATGTAAGATCACATTGATATCGATGATCGCATTTTTGGTATTGTCGAGTAGATGCTTGTATTTGGGAATATGTTTCTCCATCTCCCTGTCGATTTCGACCAGTTTATTGATGTCAAAACCGGTATCACGATTCGTTCCCCAGAGAGAGACAACCAGCGGTTCGATGGCAGGGTGTGAAGTTCTGTATGCATAGGGAGCCATGCATGTGTCGATGATATCAACCCCAGCTTCGATAGCTTTGAATAGTGAGAGGTCTCCCATACCAGAGGTGAAATGTGTGTGAAGATGGATAGGAATGTTCGTCTGTTTCTTCAATGCTTTTACAAGATTATATGCATCATATGGAGAAATAAGACCAGCCATATCTTTGATGCAGATCGTGTCTGCTCCAAATTCTTCAAGCTGACGGGCTTTTTCTGTATAATATTGGAGATTATATGTCTCTCCGCCAAGACGCGGTTCGGTCAGTGTGTAACAAATTGAACCCTCAAAATGCCGGTTGTTCCTTTTGATGACCCTGACTGCTGTTTCAAAGTTTCTGAAATCGTTCAGTGCATCGAAAACACGGAAAATATCGATCCCATTATCACATGCGCGCTGTACGAATGCTTCGACCACATCATCGGCATAGTTTCTATATCCAACGAGGTTTTGCCCCCGAAGAAGCATGGAGAAAGGAGTTTTCCTAATATATTTTTTCAGCGTCCTGATCCGTTCCCATGGATCTTCATTCAGGAATCTGTGCATGGTATCAAAGGTTGCTCCACCCCACACTTCCATGGAATAGAATCCAACCTCATCCATCATCTCTGCAACAGGGAGCATGTCTTCGGTCCTGCCGCGAGTTGCAAAAAGACTCTGGTGTCCGTCTCGAAAACTCAGATCCTGCACTTTAACCGGATTAGCAGCTTTGGAACGCTTTGCTGAATAATCCATCTTCGTCACTTCAAGTATGCCGTGTTTATCAAAGTCCATAGTATCTCCGTTATAAATAAAAGCGCAGAAGCGTTGAAGCGAAAATACGTTTATGCGCTATATCGTCTTAAGATTAAATTATTATTCTTTAAAAATTTGATGAAATTCAATAAGGAGCGATGAAGTTTTTCAACATCTTCAAACACCGAAGCTTCTTGCGTCTGAGATCTCAAACAAAATTGTTCAGATGTAGGGAATTGAGAAGTAACTTCATATATCTTTATAAGGAGTTCAATTCCTAACTTCCAAGCTTCAAGATCCTTATGCATCAGACATCCTTGAGCAATAGCTCAATTTACTCTTGAAGTTATTGTATCTTCTCTTTGCCGCTTTCACGCTTTTGCACATACGCACTGCTACCTTTTCACATTTCTACTTTGAAAACTTCTCCGCTGAACGTGCATCTGATTCTGCATGATCGTTTTTCTCCCGATGAGAGACCACGAACTTTTTTTAGTGACGACGGAGCTGCTCTCTTCTTCTTGTTTAAGAAATTGCAGGACACCAGCTATTGCAGCACGGAGCTTTTTTGATTTATCCACAGTTAGTTTCTTCAGGGAAGTTATAAAGGAATGTTGCCGTGTTTTCTGGGAGGAACGTTTTCCCGTTTTGTATGAAGGACTTCCAGGGCATCGATAAGGCGTGCGCGTGTTTCACTTGGTTGAATGACTGCATCGATATAGCCATGTTCTGCTGCTTTATATGGGTTATTGAAAAGTGTTTCGTATTCTTCAATTTTTTCCTGTTGGGTTTTTTCAGGATTTTTAGATTCCTTGATCTCTTTTTTGTAGCTGCCAACAATATTTACTGCTCCCGGTGCACCCATCACTGCTATCTCTGCTGTCGGCCATGCAAACAGACCATCCACACCAAGATGCTGGGAACTCATGGCAATGTACCCGCCGCCATAACTTTTACGCGTTGTAACAGTGAATTTGGGTACAGTTGCTTCGCAGTAACTCCATAAGATCTTTGCGCCATGACGGATGATGCCGCCCCATTCCTGGTCACTGCCGGGCAGATAACCTGGCACATCAACGAAGGTGATAAGCGGGATATTAAATGCATCGCAGAATCTAATAAACCGAGCGATCTTGTCTGAAGCATTGATATCTAGACATCCTGCAAGAACAAGCGGTTGATTTGCAATGATACCGACTGTCCTGTTGTTTAAGCGTCCAAATCCAATAACAGCATTTTCTGCATAATGTTCATGAATTTCAACAAATTCTCCGTGATCAACAATCGCATGGATGACATCTTTCATATCATAACTTGCCTTGGGATTATCAGGAATAATGGTATCAAGTTCAGGGCACATACGCTTGGGATCATCACCCATGAGAACGGATGGTGGATCTTCAAGATTATTATTCGGAATGTAGCTTAAGAGAATTTTCACCTGCTCAATTGCATCTTCATCACTTTCACAGGCAAAATGAGCATTGCCGCTCTTGGTTGAATTTGCAACAGCACCACCGAGGTCTTCGAAGTTTGTATCTTCTCCTGTTACCGATTTAATGACGCTCGGTCCGGTGATGAACATATAACTGCTGCCCTTGACCATGAATACAAAGTCTGTCATTGCGGGAGAATACACCGAGCCGCCTGCCGTTGGTCCCATGATTAAAGAAATCTGGGGGATAACACCTGATGCGCGTGAATTTCTAAAGAAGATATCTCCGTAACCTCGCAGGGAATCGATGCCTTCTTCCACTCGAGCACCACCTGAATCACTGATCCCGATGACCGGCACACCTGCTTTCATAGCGAGGTCCATGATTTTCACGATCTTATGGGCGTGCATCTCTCCTAATGAACCTCCACGACACGTGAAGTCCTGCGAATAGGCAAATACCGGGCGTCCATGAACGAGCCCATGACCCGTTATAACACCGTCTGCTGGAATATCTGTATCGAGCATATTAAAATTGGTGCATCGGTGTTTTACCATCATATCGATCTCACGGAATGTGCCTTCATCGAAGAGCAGGTTGATACGCTCACGGGCAGTCAACTTGTTTTTTTTATGTTGCGTTTCAATTCTTTCAGTTCCACCCATCTCTTTTATCTTAGCTTCTTTCAACTTTAATTCATCTATTTTTTCAGATACTTTCATGTCATCCTCAATACTTGAGATTAATTTTCTATGATAGAATGAGGAGAAAAAATTATAGGTCTATAAAATGTAAAGGTTTTCAAAAATTTAATTCTTCAATTGCTCAAAACAAAATCATTACATGATACCCATCACATAGCATCCGAAGATTGAACTTTTTTCAATTTCATCCTTTTAATAATCTTGATCATCTCATGCGTAAAGAGAAAGATCGCTGAAGTACAAAGGATCGTTAACCAGTCTCCAGTACTAAGAGGTGCGAAGGAGAGAAAGGAATTAAATCCCGGGGTGTAGATCGCAACAAGGCAAATACATATTGAAAAACCGATTGAAAAGAGCATTTTCTTATTGTTGAAGAAATTTTTCGAGAAGACTGATGTTAGATCGTAGCGCCGCGAAAGGATATTAATAAACTGAGTAAAAGCGATGGTCGTGTAGCAGACTGTAGTTGCTCTGGCATACAGAACATGATCGGTTGTCAGCTCCATGCCCATCCTCTTTATGAACAAGCCGAAATTTCCGAACGCAAGCAAGCCCATCAAAACACCCAGGAATATTATCTCAGTTGCTGTTCGCTTGTTGATGATATGCTCAGTTCTGCTTCGGGGCGGGGATGTCATTAGTTCTTTTGAACCCGGATCAAAGGTGAGTGCGGTAAGCGGGAGAATTTCAGCAAATAGATCGATTGCAAGGATCTGGATGGCAAGAATTGGTATAGGCCATTTAAAAAGCGAAACTCCAAGAAGTCCAAGAAGCACGACTGCAAGTTCAGCTCCGTTACTCGTAAGTGAAGCCAGCACGGTTTTTCTGAGGTTATTATAGATCGTTCGACCTTCTCTAATAGCTTTTACCAACGTGGGGAAGCTATCATCAAGCAAGATAAGCCCAGCCGCTTGTTTAGAAACATCTGTACCCATCTGACCCATTGCCACACCGATGTTCGCACTTTTGAGCGCAGGAGCATCATTGACCCCATCACCTGTAACAGCAACGATCTTGTGCTGTTTCTTGAGCAGTTTGACGATCCTCAGTTTATCCTCGGGAGAAACACGACTAAAGATGAGAGAATCATTATTATTCATGATTTGATCCAGCTCTTCATCGGAAAGTTCTATGAATTCCTGACCTGTGATAACCGGTACATCATCACCCGAATCAGAAAGATTGATCTCTTTACCGATAGCTTGAGCAGTGATGGCATGATCTCCGGTCATGATGAATGTGCTGATGTGTGCCAGATGCGCACTGTCGATTGCTTCTTTCACACCCTCTTTCGGTGGATCGCTCATGGCGATCAGTCCTAGAAATACTACATCCTTCTCAACATCTTCAAGAACATAATCCTTCAAATTATCATCGAGCTTCCTGAAAGCAATCGCGATAACCCGCATCGCCTCTCTGGAGTACTCTTCATTAACTGCTTTGATCTTTTGCTTGTCTTCATCGGTGATTGTAACTGCCTTACCGTTTCGCCAGATATGCTTGCTTACTGCAAGGATGCTGTCTGTGGCACCTTTCATCTGGAGGAACTGCTCATCGTCGAATTTCCGTATTGAACTCATGCGTTTCCGAATAGAATCAAAACTAAACTCATGTAACTCAGGATTTTCCTCATCTTCGGTTGGTGAATGTGTTCCCAGTTTGGTTGAAAGCGTTACCAGTGCAGCTTCTGTCGGATCACCAACAGGATACCAGTTATGATGATTTTCATCAGGGGGATGTATGTCTGCATTAGATGCCATTGTAGCAGCGTCCAGCATGATCTCAAGCTCATCGATCTCTTTAGGGCTCAGCTCTTTGCCATCTTTTTCCAGTATTTTTCCTTCAGGCTTATAGCCGAGTCCGGTAATCGTGTAATAACGATCTGAAAACCACAGCTCCTTAACGGTCATTTCATTCTTGGTCAAGGTGCCTGTTTTGTCTGTGCTGATTACATTGGTCGAACCAAGAGTCTCAACCGAAGAGAGTTTTTTAACGACTGCGTTTTCCTTTGCCAGCCTGTGTACGCCCTGGGTAAGAGCAACGGTGATCTGCATTGGCAATGCCTGCGGAACCACAGCCACGGCTATACCAAGAGCATAAATGAAGGCATAATTGATCCCAAGTCCTTGAATAGCGCTTCCGGCAAAGAGAAAGGCTGCGATGATAACTGCAAAGATCGTTAAACGACGGGCAACAACCTGCAGCTCTTTTTGTAAAGGTGATGACGATTTTTGTTCTTCCTGCGTAAGAGCAGCGATCCTTCCCATCTCTGTGTCCATGCCTGTTGCAACAACAATACCCCGGGCATTGCCGGACACGACGGTGGTTCCCAGATAGACCATATTATCCCGATCCGCAAGCTGGCACGTTTGAGCAATCGTATTACTCTGTTTCTCCTGGGGCATGGATTCGCCGGTCAAAGATACATCATTTGTGCGTAAGTTGAAAGACTCGATAACTCGAATATCTGCAGGGACTTTATCACCTTCATCGAGACTGACGATATCACCCGGAACGAGATTTGACTGATGTATTTCAGAGATCTTGCCATCGCGAATTACTTTGGAAGGAGACTGAACCATTTTTTTCAATGATTCCATTATCTTCTCTGCTTTGTACTCCTGTAAAAATCCGATCACTGCATTTATGACAACAATGACAAGCATGATGATACCATCGCGGTAGCTGTTGATGACAAAAGACAAACCGGCAGCAACCAGCAGAACGATCATAAAGACATCTTTGAATTGTGCGAGGAACTTGATGATCGGGGAGATCTTTTTGCCGGTTTTCAGCTCATTGGAACCATATTCAGATAATCGGGATTGTGCTTCAGACGAGGATAGTCCCTTATCTGATGTTTTCAGTATCCTAAAAATATCTTCTGCTGATTTCTGGTACCAGTTCTTATCTTTCAACTGCATTCTCCAATGATTTGAAAGCGATATTTAAGAAATCTAATTTTTGGTCAACCTTTTGGATTAAAACCTTTATAAGGTTATCACGATTTTATCCTTATTTGATTCAGAAATTAATTCAAAACACTTTTCTTGACATGATCTGCATACTATATTCACTCAAAATCAGCATAAAATATAAGGGAGATATCCATGAAAGAACAGCCTAAATTATTACCCTGTATTACCATTATTCTCTTAATTATCGTGTTAGGCGGATGTGCTGCAAGAGTAATGATGATTCCACCTCCTGCTCAGCCACCGGTCCTTAAATATGTCATGCCTGAAGGAAAGGTATTCAATTACAAAATGTCGACCGGTTTTCTCCAGACAATGAGCGTGAAGGGAATTCCGATCAAGACAACCGTTCTGAATGATTTCCAGTTATCTATTACCCAGCTTGCTTACGCTGAAAAAGCATACCAGCTTCAGATTCGTATTAATGATGGTTCCATGAAGATCACTGCACCGGGCACCAATCTTACTCCCAATTTGAATAATCTTGTTGGTAAAAGTTTCGAGATGACCATCACCGAACAGGGCAAAGAGATCGGCATTATGGGTGCCGATGACCTGACCTATTCGTTCGGGGATTCTGAAAAGCGATCTCTCGCTAATGAATTCAAAAATTTCTTCCCTAATTTGCCCGACTATCCTCTTGATGTTGGAACCGAATGGACTGATGTTGATACCATCGATATCAGCGAAGGCGGAACGAGTACCTTCTTGATCATATCAAGTGCAAATACTCTTACAGGATATGAACTTGTTAACAACCACGAATGTGCAAAGATCGAGGTTGATTACGCGAGTAGCATTACAAGCTCAGGGGTACAACAGGGAGCTGTATTTGATACAGCAATCCAGATGACAGGAAAAGAAACTATGTATTTCGATTATAAACAGGGGGTTCTTGTAAAGATGGTTTCTTCTGGAAGTGGTGATGGTGTGGCGAATGTTAAAGGAGAAAAAGCTATGAGTCTTCCCATGAGCCAGACCGTTACTATTGATGTTGAGTTGATGGAATAAACGGTTCTTTCGTTTACATATTTCTGAAGGCGATAGTGACGATTATCGCCTTCTTTTATTCCCTTACCTTCAAAAGGAAAAGGTTATGGTGAGGTCAGAATTAATGGTCAATTTGTGAATTGACCACCTGAATAATCCTTTTGGTGCTATAGTCATACATACAAAGGAAATATATGTTCATTTTCTCCTTGATGAGAAAACGAACCAAAAGAATCACCCGCTGATCAAGAAAAGCCTAAAATTTCTTTCATTCAGCTAAAAGAAAACAACTCGCACCAACGATTAATCGGGAGTACTCAAACAGTTTTCTTTCTGAACGTAGCATGCAAGAAATTTCTTAACACCTTTTCTTAATAGACGGGAAGTTAAATGCACAAATCGAAAGATGAATTGCCGCGACTTTCAAGTAGTGGATAGGGAAAGAACAAAATTAATTGGGACTTCAGTCCGAGAATTTATACTTCTTGGGTTAAAACCCTGATTTGTTTTTTCTCATTTACCCCCTAGCCGAAGCACGGGGCTATTCATGTTATATATTTTTAGAATGCGATAATGCGCAATGTCAACTTCTTTATTCTCTCTCCGACAAAAGGAGAGAGTTAGGGTGAGGTTCAAAAAAAGCCCGAACATTTCTGCTCGGGCTTAACAATAAATACGAGTTTGATTATCTCAACAGAAGCAGTTTATTCGAAACAACCTGATCACCGATATCGATCTTATACAAATAGATCCCATTTGGAACCAACGAACCATCAAAACCGGTTCCGTTCCACTCAACCGAAAGCTGATTTCCCGAAATCGGAAGTTCGTTCACCAGCTGACCTTTTGTATTGTAAATATGAACAGTCTTTCCGGCAGCCTGCATATTCGAAAACGAAATGGTCGTTGAACCCTTCATCGGATTGGGGAAGTTCTTTATCTGCGTCTTCTCCTGCGGATCATCCACACCAGCTCCGCCACCATCAGCAAAGTAGATAAATCGTCCGTTAACATCAGTTATTTTGGTGGATACAAGCTGGTTCGACCTGTTGATCTCATACACGCCTGAGCCATTGGTAACTAGTATATTCCCATTACTAAGCTCATACACACCGCGCAATCCGGTCACAACATCGTAATAACCTACATACACGCCTCCGTCGGTATATTCATAACAGCCGCTCGGATTGCTGAATCCTGCCACAAGTAAATTACCGGAAGCTGCCTCTGCTATTTGCTCAGGAAAGTGCATCGATGAAACAAGATCATCGATATATGTACCTGAAGCATTATACCGGTGCAGCGCATTACTTGAACTGGCAGAAACAAGGTAATCGTCTTTATGAGGTCGATACAAAACACAGAACGGACTGTCAAGCCCGCCGGATCCATTGGCTATGAAATTGCCAAGGTAATTACCATTCTCATCGAATTCAGCTACACAATCGATATTCGCAGAACTACCTGCATTACAAACGAGTATGTTGCCGTCAGCTTTTACGCCCCAGCCGCGCACATTATCCAGAATGGCAGTATTCGGACCCCCTGCAGGTGCAAACCAACCTAAAAAGTTACCATTCAAGTCATATTCTATCAATCCGTCTTTTATCTGGTCAGAGACCAGAATGCTGTGTCCGTCCGGATGCAGAGCTGCTGCAATGGGAGTAGAGAGATTTGTCGGATCTGAAGGGATAAAATCCGCATCATAAAGATTGCCTGTATCAGGATAAAAAGCCATGACCCGGTCAGAACCCGAATCCGGAATGAGTAAAAGACCGCCTGCAGGAATATCCCGCGTAGTGCGGACTTCCGAAGATGCGGTTTGAGAGCTTGTGTCTATTCCCATTTGTTCATTAAATTCCGCTGAAATATCTGCAAAGACAAACGCCGTGAAAGATACCATGAGTAAAAGCACTAAAATTTTTTTCATTAAGTTCTCCTTTAAAAAATGTTTCATTAAACGTAATAATAAGAAAACATACCTGTAAATCTTCTGCCTATCAAAGAAAGTAACATGACATTATAAAAAACGTTCCATGTGCAGCTTTAATGATATCAATCCGCCCAGTTCCAGCAAGAAATGATATTATACCGGATAGGTTTGAATGGGGGATTAGATTGTCAAGATAAAATGTATATGATTAATAAACTTGACTCTAGCCAACATATAAATAAATAGATATCCATCCCTTTATGATATGCAAAATATATTAGGAGGTTTCAATGAGTTTTATGCTTTTAAAGAAAAATGTTACTTATTCCTTTTTTAATCAAGGATTCACTATTCCTGTTGATAAACAAAATTTATTTTTCAATTCAGTAGCTCCTATTAAATCACAAGGTAATTCAGAATTTATTACAATTATAGTAGATAATCATTCATTTGATGTTGTTGCAAGAAATCAGAAGTTTGATAAAAATACTTATCCAGATCATAAAAATATTGTTCAAATAAGATATGATACTAATAAAGATTTTATAGAATATCTTAGAAATAAATTTTCAAAAAGTTATAATCAAATAATGTATAAAAGAAGTCAAATTGATAATCCAGGGAAAAAGTATATCTCTATCCCAAAAAAATATGAAGAGTATTTTGTGCTCTATACTACAGATTTACATAAAACTTTAGCAATGGATTGTATTACATCGGATGAATTAATAAATGTAGAAAAAATAATAAAAACAGAAGATTATCAGGAAGAAATGGTCGAAAATATACTTGATAGAAAAGATCAAAATGCAAATTTAGAAATTGTAAATAGATTAGCTAAAATTAGAAAATTAAATCAGAAAATTGGAAATGACCTTAAAAGCATTTATGATTACAAATGTCAGATTTGTGGTTATACAGCTTTGGATGTTTATTCCTGCAAAATAGCTGAATCACATCATATCAAACCCTTTATTAATAGTCTAAACAACAATGCAGATAACCTAATGATAGTATGCCCAAATCACCACAGAATAATTCATAAAGTATTACCTAGATTTATTAGAGGTAAATTAACTTTTAAATTTCCAAATGGCCTTGAAGAACGTTTAAAAATTAATTACCATCTTTAAACGATAATCCTTAGAAGAAATATCACCGCCAGAACCACGAATATTATAATAGCAGTCGTAATCCCGAATCGCGTTGCCTTTCGTTCTTGCTCCGCAAGTGGTCATATCATGCCTTGTTTTTCATACTTTTGTTCAATCGATTGACCGATCGCAAGTCCAATTGCCACACCAATTGAAGGACCAATACCGATCAAGCCATATTTATCTGAAACAATACTCAGCGGAATAGCAATGCATGAGAAAATTACCACACTAAGTGCCATCTATATTCCAATGATCCTACCTTTCGGATACTTCTTTTGCTGCTGTTTATTATGTGTGTTCATAATCATTCACGTTATGCGTTATTCTTTGCTGTTTCCTTAGCTGATTTGATGTCGGTTAAAGTAAATTAATACTATAAAGATTTCATCGTTTTATAATATTTTTTCCTCATTCCCCTTCTTCATAGCCGCAGCCATCGGTCCCCAGATCAATATAAAATGGGTTATCACACCACCCAAAAGAAGTTTGGTAATGCTGTCTTTATAGGGTGTTCCTCTGAGTATGGGTGCGGCACCGATGATCACCGCACCCCAGATAATTGCACTTCCAATAATTAAAGCACCAACACTTAGTAGATTATTTTTCTTCATGTTTGGTCTCCTTTTGCTGGGTTATGGTATAACCATTCGCTTCCAGACGTCTGATAAGTCCATCTTCTCCAACCATGTGGAATGCGCCCACAATAATGAAGTACGTATGGTCATCTTCATCATTCATGTATCCGTCGATCTTCTTGACCATCTCTTCCTCGCGCTGACAGAACATCCGGTCATAATACTCTGCCATTCCTGGCATCTCGTCTTCAAGCTCAAGCATTTTGAGCCGGGAGAGTTTGTTCGTGCGCTCAGTATCACCGGTCTGCCATGCATCGAGCATTTCGTAGAATGTTGAGTCTGCTTCTGTATATTTATCGAGCGAATACTGCAGATAGTCCACCTGGATATCTTGCGGAAAGGAAGCCAGCATTTCCAGTTGGGATGTGGAGGTTTCCAGTTCGAGGATATTCATTCCCCGTTCATGGGCTTTGTTGAGGAAGTAAACATCGATCCCAAGTCCGGCATCCACATCAAGTTGCTGCAGACTTGAAAGCCCAAGGTTCAAGCTGACGAACCATGGTTTCAACTTATTGAGTTGTGCTTCCGTGTATCCCATTTCAATAAATTTCTCTGCAATGCTTGCATAGAGTTCCGGAGGAAGCTCTTGCGAAAGCGTGAGTGTATCCTGATACACAGCATATTGCCCGATAAAGGCGTTTACGGCATTCTGGTCCATCACCGTTGCGTCCACTTCCACGACCAGTACATCGGATTTGTCGAATGATGACTCGATCTTTTCATCGAGCGGATAAACGCTTTTCGGCATAAGATGGAATGATCCAAGAAGGTATGCAGTGTTATCTCCTTTCTGAACTTCCCACAGGAAAAGCTCAGCATGTAGGATTGATGTGAATGAAAGGATCAGGCACACGAGCGCGAGTACTGAAATGATACGTTTACGTGTTGCATTTGTTTTTTTCATGAGTTACTCCTGAATATGTTTTTTTCTGCGATTGTAAAATAGGAAAAGATGCGCTGGTAACTTTGCACGATCTTCTTGATCGAGTCGATGGTCGCATTCGGATTGTCATATACTTTTGCAAGGATTTCGGAGAGGGCGCATTCGATGATCGAGCCGCTGAAGTGAACGAGTGAGATGAACGCATCCTGGATCCATACGCTGTGGATCATTTCTTCTCCGGATCGGTCAAAAAAAGCGATCAGTATTTCTGCTGCATCTTTTATGATGATCATCCACTGCCCCTGAAGTTCATCGAGTACAATGTCGGATTCGGTTTTTTTGATCGTATGTATGCCTTCGATGACCTCATCAGCATAATGTTTGAGGTAGATGTCTGTGCTGTCATTTTTTCTTTTGAGAATATGGGATTTGATCTTGGTAAGCGGCACGGGGAAGCAGTCGATCAGGAGATTGTGTTCAGCGGTTTTTATCATGTTGAGTGCTTTTTCATACACAAGCTCACCGGATTTCAATTCATAAATACCGACCGGCTCCTGCGTGACATCGAGTTTATCAACTTCCTGTATGATCCGTGTTCTCTTTTTTATAAATTCGTTTTCGATTGCGTTGAGAAACTGCTCCACAGGGATGGTGTCAAAATACAGTGTACCGGAGGTGTTATCACTGACAACCGCACCTTTACTTTCAAGACTTTTAAGTGCTTTGTAGGTATTGGCAACAGGTTTTCCGATCTTTGTAGCGATCTTGTATCCTGTACTGCGTTTATTTTCCAGCAGCCAGATATAGATCGTTGCTTCGAGATTAGACAAGCCCATTTCTCCAAGTAGGTCAGCAAGTTTATCTTGTGTTTTCATACATTACCTTTTTTAGTAGTAGTAATATACTACTACTTTTATGAGATTAAATTTTATTTGTCAAATTTTTATTGTATTGATATGACTTTTAAGTTGTGGATAGTGAGAATGCATAATCCTTTTGGGATTAGCGTCCTACATTCTTAGGAAATATATGTTCATTTTCTCCTTGATGAGAAAACGAACCAAAAGAATCACTCACTGATCAAGAAAAGTCTAAAATTTCTTTCATTCAGCTAAAAAGAAAAGAACTCGCCCACTCACACAGCTTTTCTTTTTTTCACGCTTCATTTCAGAAATTTATTAACGCCTTTTCTTAATAGGCGGGAAATTGTTTCAGAGGAGAAATGCGTAGCCACGACTTTTAAGTCGTGGACAGGAAGAGTAAAATAGATCAGGACTTTAGTCCGAAATTTATAACTGTTGGGTTAAAACCCGATTTGTTTTTTTATAATACAATTCCCGAGATAAATCTTGGATCTATTCATTTTATATATAATTAGAGTGCCATAATGGCCATTATCGCTTTCTGACCCTCTCGCTTTAGAAAGCAGAGAGGAGGATGTGCCTAGAAAAATGTCTTATACCTGAGATGACGTGCAAGGCTATTCATAAAAACTGGTTCTATGTATTTCAGGCTGAACATGTTCACTCTTAGCGTCATTATCGATAATTGGATATTGGACATTGATGATTGTTCCCAAACCTTATTCATTGACAATAAAATTCCTAAATATTTCAAAAATAAAAAACTCAACAGGATCTGATCATGATCATACTAAAATTTATTTCTAAGATCATTAAACTTCTGGAATCAGCAGCATCACCGGCGCAGCTTGCATGGGGATTCGTGCTCGGTATGTTCCTCGGCTTCATTCCGGGATTCAGTCTGTTTAAAATACTGATCATTCTCCTTATCATTCTTTTGAATGTGAATATTACCATGGCGATCGTATCTTTTGCCCTTTGCGGATTGCTGGGATATTTACTGGATGGTTTATTTCATTCGATCGGGTATTGGGTGCTCGTGCAGATAGCATTTCTTCAAAAATTATGGACCGGCGTCTATAATGCTCCGATACTGCCTTATACACGATTTAATAATACTGTGGTCATGGGTGGATTGATCTGTGCGATTTTGCTGATTGTTCCTGTATTTTTTTTGATAAAAGAACTCGTTTTGGTATACAGGAATAAACTTTCTGTCAGAGTTAAGAAATTCAAGATCGTCAAAGTACTCTCCTCATCCAAGCTTGTTGGTTTGTACAAGAAGATTAAAGTTGTAGGAGGGTAAGATGCGCGTAAAAGGAATTATATTCTTGCTCGTACTTGCGATCATTATTGTCGTTATTTCTCTCATATTCACGGATAGCTGGCTTGAGAAACAGATGGAGATGATTGGCAGCAAGATGGTTGGAGCAAAGGTTGAATTTGACGGACTGGATTTCTCACTTTTCAGCTTACGATTATCATGGGATAGACTGCGGGTAACGAATCCTGATAATGTGTGGGAGAACTCTTTTGAATCCGGATTCACGGAGTTCAATCTTGCATTTGCTCCGCTTCTTAAGAAGAAATTCGTGATTGAGAACCTGCAGATGAGTGATGTTGCCTTCAATACAGAGCGGACGACTGATGGATCGCTTCCTAAAAAGTGGCAACCAAAGAAGAAAGAAGAGGGAGAAAAGAAGGAATCTCCGAAATTTATTAAGGATATTGAGTTAGGGATCAAAGATGAAATGAAGCAAATGCCTGTCTTGAATTTGGATCAATTTAATAAGGACTTCAATGTGGACAGTCTGATGGCAATGGCTGATATGAAGACACCGCAGAAAGTAGATTCGCTCATACTGCTCTATGAGCAGAAGTATGATGAATGGGAAAAGCGTATCGAAGATCTTCCGGATCAGGAAGATGTTAAAGAACTTGAAGCACAGGTAAAGAGCTTAGATATCAACAATATCAAGACTGTACAGGATGCAGAACAAGCACTGGCAACCATCAAGACGATTATCGATAAGGCAAATGGGTACAAGAAACAATATGATGATATTCAGCTTGCCATCAATAATGACTCGCGGCTTGTGCAGAACCTTGGCGGCGAGGTAACGTACTGGATCGATCAGGATAAGAACAAGGTTCTGTCATATGCAAAACTCCCGGATCTTTCAACAGAGAATATGGGGAAGATCGTATTTGGCACACAGGTTATCGATAAGGTGAACAAAGTCATTGAGTATGTCGGCAAAGGGAAAGCAATTCTGGATAAACTGAAAAAAGACGGTAAGCCCAAGAAAGAAAAGAAGCCCAGATCGACAGGTCAAAATATCACGTATCCGCCTAAGCCGGGAACCATGTTTCCATCCTTCTGGATAAAGAAGATCGATTTTTCAAGTACAACAGAAACCGGATCTGCATTCTCCGGTGTAGTATCAAATATCACAAGCGACCAGAAATTGATCGATGCCCCAACAGTACTTGCTGCGAAGGCGATTCGTCAGGATAATGCACAGCTCGATATTGAACTGACTTTTGATTACCGTTTTGAGCAGAGTGAAGAGAAACTTACCATATTGATGAGCAATCTTCCGATGAAGAATATCCAGCTTAGCAATACTCCTCTGCTGCCGAGTAGACTTGAGAGTGGCTCTGGAAAAATCGATGCGAGAATGTTATTGCATCGTCCAGAGTTTGAAACAAGGATTGATTTTGTTGCAGATAAAGTGCAGTTTACTCCATCACCCAGGAATCAGGATATGGATAAGCGATTGGTGCGTATTAGTGAGAATCTGGCAGCTTCGATTACTACTATTGACTTCAAAGCTAAACTGTGGCAGGAAAGGGAACAACCTCTTCAGTTCACACTCACCAGCAATCTTGATAAAATGCTGACCAATGCTGCAAAGGATGTATTCCAACAGGAGCTTGATCTCGCAAAACAGGAACTCCGTGCAAAAGTGGATAAGGAATTACAGAAATATAAAGATCAACTGAACCAGGAAATTCAGAAGCAGCAGAGAAAACTGCAGGCGATGTTCGATGAACAGAAATCACGTTTCAATAAAGAGTTTGTTGTACTCGATGATCTCATTGGTGAGGACGAAGATATTCTTGGAAATGTGCTGCAAAATCAGGCGAAGGATCTGCTGGACGGTCTGTTCAAGTTCTAATTATTAAATACACGAATAAAAAAAGTGAAGGCGATAATGCGCATTATCGCTTTCATTATATTTACATATCAACGGCTTTTGAGTCGCGAGTTGTATGGCAAACAAAAAGATCAACTCCATAATTCCAGATTGAAAACATTTTATTGACAGATATACAGCAAATGGTCGAATCAATTTATGAAGAAATGTGCACTCATTACCGGCTTGGTTTTGCTTTCAATATTCCTGCTCGGATCATCGCGTGGTTTAGAGCTTTTAAGAGAAGCGCAATTCTATGCAAAGAATGATGACGGCTCTGTTCAGTGCACACTGTGTCCGAATAGATGCTACCTTCCAGAAGGTTTAACCGGTCTTTGTCGCGTCCGAAAAAACATAGATGGTAAACTTTACTCACTGGTATATAACAAACCTGTTTCCGTAAATATCGATCCTATCGAGAAGAAACCTCTCTATCATTTTTACCCGGGTTCGAATATCCTTTCTCTTGCAACAGTGGGGTGCAATCTCAGGTGCAATTTTTGCCAGAACTGGACGATCTCTCAATCAAATCCCGGTGAAGTGCAATCGTATAATGCAACTTCTGAAGAGATTGTCGAACTGGCTAAAGAATATAACTGCGAAAGCATTGCCTTTACGTATACAGAACCGACAGTTTTTTATGAGTATATGATAGATATTGCAAAGTGTGCACATGAAAACGGCATCAAAACCGTGTGGGTGACCTGCGGTTATATTAATGAAGAACCGCTCCGGCAGCTCATCCCATACCTCGATGCTGCCAATATAGACCTGAAGGGATATTCCGAAGATTTTTATTCAACTTATACGACAGGCACACTCGAGCCGGTTCTTAAAACGATTGAGATATGCAAAGAAGAAGATCTGTATTTTGAAATTACAAACTTGGTTATTCCTGATGCCAATGACGATCCTGACATGATACGAGAAATGTGCGTGTGGTTGAAAGATACGATAGGTACAGAATACCCGCTTCATTTCTCAAGATTTTCACCGCAATTCAAACTGACGAACCGACCACCGACCCCGGTCAAAACTCTTGAGATGGCGTATGAAATAGCAAAAGAAGTTGGATTGAAATATATCTACTTAGGAAATATTATCAGTGCATCCGAAGATACATACTGTCCGAACTGCGGAAAGAAGATCATCGATCGGTACGGTTTCAGTTTGCTGGACATGCATATTAAGGACGGTAAATGTGAATATTGCGGATATGACATCTTTGGTGAGTTTGAATAATATTACACATGCATAAGAAATTGCTGCTTTTCATAGGACTTGGCATTTCGTCACTCATCGGGCAGACAGTTTTGTTAAGAGAGTTGCTCATCGAAGTGCAGGGAAACGAGATCGTGTTTTCAATCTATCTTTCCTTGTGGCTGCTGATGATCGCAGTTGGTAGTTTACTCGGTAAGTATCTTCTCAACAAAAAAAATATTGAGAGATGGATATCAGCGGGATTTTTACTTCTTTCGGCTTTCCTGATCCTACAATTCTTCGGCATTCGGTTTTTCGGGAATGCGTTCACGATCATTTCGGGCGAGATGTTCAGCATTGGGAATATTTTTCTTATTGCTCTTATAATTCTGACTCCTGCATGCCTGGTCCTCGGAGCATTGTTTCCTTTACTTTGTTTATATATTCAAGATTTGAAAGAACCAGTGCATGAAGGGTATATTTATGAAAGTGTTGGGATTATATTCGGTGGGATTATCTTTGCAATCGGAATTCTCTTCCTACCTCATATCCGTTTGCTCCTTCTCGTTGGAATGATCAACTTCATCATACTGTTCATGATATCGAATAAGAGGTATCTCTTTGTTCCTATGGGGATTTTTGTGGTCGCTGCGTTCTTTGCAGAACCGTTTTTTATGAATTTTTATACTGGAAAATATTATCCCCAGGAACTACAGTTTTCACGGGATTCAAAATATGGAAGATTGGATGTCACAACTGAAAACCAGCAGATGAATTATTACTGGAACGGGGAACTTTTTGCACATACTGATAACCAAGAGTATGCAGCACAGATGGTGAATTTCGTGATGATGCAGAATCCTGATGCACAAAAAGTACTCCTTGTAGGAGGTATGCTCAACGGATTCATTTCTGAAATCACAAAGTACGAATCCTTAGAATATATCGACTATCTTGAACTGGATAATAACATGATCGCCTTTGCACCTCACCATCCGGATGTACAGTATATCCAGGATGATCCTGTCCATTATTTGCGGACCGCTTTAGAAAAATATGATGTGATTTTTGTGGATGTGCCTGACCCGACTTCACTGCTGCTGAACCGGTATTATACATTGGAGTTCTTCCGGCTTGCGCAGGAGCATTTCTTACATAAATCATCCCTGCTAGCGATCACACTAAATAGTGGAGCAAATTTTATGACTCCTGAACTTGAACAGCTCAATGCATCGGTGTGGGAGACTTTTTCCCGAATATTTCCTTATACACTCGTGATCCCATCTATTAAAAATATCTTCATAGGAAGCGATGCAGATGTACTCACAAATAATGTTCTGGAACTCCAGTTCCGTGCGCAGGAGCATCAGTCTGAATGGTTCAATGCCGCAGTCATATTTGAGCGATGCAATCCATTGCGTTTACAGCAGTTTTTCAGATCGGTTGAAGGGAAAGGGGAGTTGAACACAATCTCCGATCCTGTTGCGTATCTCTCTGCAGTATCGGTTTGGACGAGTATTCTTGATATGAATATAAGTTCTGTTCTCTCATGGATGAAAGCACATAGTGGATTACTCTTTGTGGTAAGTTTGCTGATTATTCTTCTGCTTTCTTTCAGCGCTTCTAAGCTGAATATTCAATCTCAAACCAGGATAGATATGCAGGTCTTTTTGATCAGCTTAGTGAATTTTGTCATGCAGCTTGTACTCCTCAATCTCTTCCAGATGCAGTTTGGAAATGTCTATTTCATGATATTTTTGTTCACCTCAATTTTCATGATCGGGCTGACTGCAGGATTTATATTTCGTAAGAAAATTCGAATGAATATTTTGTGGCTGTATATCATAAATATCGTTTTAGCCGGATTGATCTGGCTCCTTTTTGATGCATTGATACCCGGAGTGATATATTTATTTTTCAATCTATTATTTGCATTTCTGGAAGGGAGTATTCTGTCCAGGCTACTGGATGTAAAGTATCAGAAAGAGAGCATTCGAAGTGGAAGTTCATTCTACTTTTTAGACAGTCTTGGTTCCATGGCGGGAGGATTGATCGTCGGAGTATTGCTGTTTCCGGTTCTTGGGTTCAAAACAAGTATTCTTGTGCTGGGTTGTTTATTGATAGTAAATTTAGTGATGCAGATCAAACCACCTGTCTCTGTTTCACGACGACGCGGCACGCAGAGCACACAGAGAAAAATAAGAATAAAATAATTAAGAAATGAATAAACCCCATTTCAAAAGAGGGGTGTCCGCAAATTAGTGGACGGAGTGTGTCATTACTTGCAATATATAGGGAATTTGGAGTCAAGAATATTTATTTGTTCATTTTCTCCATGATGAGAAAACGAACCAAAAGAGTCACCAGCTGATCAAGAAAATACTGAAAGTTTATTCATTCAGCTAAAAGAAAATAACTCGCACCGATCAGTCGGCACTCAAACAGATTTTCATTCTTCACGCTTCATTCAAAAATTTCTTAACGTATTTTCTTATTATGCGGGAAAAATATTTTCTAAATGATGAAATATTAGAAGCTTTAAAACTGTTTCAATTAGTCGAAAGTTACTCTTGAGAACACAATTAACGAAAAGGTTGACAAAAGGCACACGCGTAATACATTTTTGTCATGAAATATTTCTCGTGGAATGAAAAAAAGAATGAGCAATTGAAAGCGGAAAGGAAAATCTCATTCGAAGAAATAGTTGTCCAAATTGAGAATGATAAAATCTTGGATATAGTTGAACATCCTAATAGGGAAAAATATCCTGATCAGAAGGTCATGATTATCGAGTGTAACCGCTATGCCTATCTTGTTCCTTATGTGGAGAAAGAAGAAGAAATATTTCTTAAAACGATAATACCAAGCCGCAAGGCAACGAAACTATATTTAGATACATAAGAAGGTTAGATATGGATAAATATGAAAGAGAAGTCTTAGATTCCTTTGAAAAGGGTGAATGGCTCCCAGTCGATGATATACAGAATAAGAAAAAAGCACTCACGGAAGCTGCAAGAAATACATTCCTGAAAAATAAGCGTATTAATATCCGTCTTTCAGAAAAAGTAGTTAATGAGTTAAAAGCGAAATCTCTCGCAGAAGGAATACCTTATCAAACTTTGATCGCAAGTGTGCTTCATAAGTATGTAAAAGGTCGATTAGTCGAGAAATAGTTATATTCCCCTCTAATAAGAGTGGTGGATCCCGATTTGTCGTGAAACGGGGTGTGTTGCGAACCGAGTCTCATCGGGAACCCATTTTCATATCTATCTACTCAACAGCTTATGGGCTTCTTTCAATGATTTGATGATTGGAACTTTCTGAGGACATTTTTTCTCACATTCACCACATTCTATGCATTTATCTGCACGATTCTCCTCTTTAATGAAGTTATTATACATCATAACCGAACGCTCCATATCATCATAGATCTTACTCTGCATATATGCACCAAGGCATGATGAGATAGCGACTCCCTGCGGACACGGTTCGCAATATTTACATGATGTACAACGTATAGGGGATCTCTTGTGATATGTTCTCCTGATCTTCTGGAATAAATGCATTTCTTCATCTGAAAAGAAATCAAATTGTGCTTTATCCGCACTTTGAACGTTTTCTTGGACCTGCTTCAAGGTCGTCATACCACTTAATACAAGAGGAATTTCTTTATGATGCCAGACCCATTGTAGTGCACCGTCTGCATAGGTCATCTCGTTGGTGAATTTTTGCCAGAGTTTCTGTATTTCAAGCGGAGGTTCTTTTGCAAGCAATCCACCCCGGATTGGTTCCATGACGATCACATCAATCTTCTTTTTTCGTGCAAGTTTGAGACCTTTGCGACCTGCCTGGTATTTCGTATCCATGTAATTGTACATAATCTGGCAAAATTCCCATTTATCATAATCCTGTATGATTTGTTTGAATACATGAAAGTGATCATGAAAAGAAAAACCAATATGCTTAATACGACCTTCGTGCTTTTTCTTTTCGCACCATTCCAGCGTTCCCATTTCTTTTAGCTTTTCCCATGATTTTCCATTCAAAGCATG
This sequence comes from Candidatus Cloacimonadota bacterium, assembly GCA_016932035.1. Classification (NCBI taxonomy): domain Bacteria; kingdom Pseudomonadati; phylum Candidatus Cloacimonadota; species Candidatus Cloacimonadota bacterium. Next base: position 13,269 of record JAFGDR010000011.1, on the reverse strand, counting down.
TAATAAGTAAAAATCGAAGTAATCAGTTTGAAGTCTTTCAATCTGTTCATTGAAAACCTTATCCATATCACTTTGTTCGTTAACAAACCACGCAGGAAGTTTTGTGGCGAGAAAAATATCCTTTCGGTTTCCACGCTTTTGTAGGTATTTCCCGATGAATTTCTCGCTTTCACCACCATGATAGGGATAAGCAGTGTCGATGTAGTTTACTCCATGCTCGAGAGCATAATTCAGCATTTTTTCTGCTTCCTCGGTATCGATTTTTTTGGAATCTCCATCGATGACGGGCAGACGCATAGCTCCGAATCCCAGTACTGAAACTGTATGACCGCATAGTTTTCGATATTGCATAATTTATGAAACCTTAATTTTTTTTTTACATTTCAAAAATATAGCGAATGTTTGTTAAGTTTTTCTTTATAACGTTTTACATTCATTCGAAATAAAGAACCAAATAAAAGACCAAGATTGCATGAAAATTATAATTTACTGATATGTCTGAAATTCATAATAACATTATAAAAATTTTGGTTATGTATTGGATTATCCTTGAAATACAAAAGATGCGATCGTTCCTTTGAATCACTCGCACCAAAGCTTTTGATGAATCCATCTGCGATATTACTGATACACTTTACAATTTCCTGCTCCAACGGAACCGACGAACGAATGGGATATGACTTGATTATTTTCATCGGTTTTGGTGTCACATAGTCCAGATGCCAGTGCACCTTTTTCCTTGAACGATAGTGCCGACTGATCCTTGCGTCCAATATATTCATCGCAGAACCGACATACACATAATATCCCTTTTTAAAAAACACTTCACCAAGCAATCCAATCTGTTTAGAAAAATCTGTATCGTTCTGCAATACAAGTACATACGATCCTTTGTCAACAGCATTCCTCTTTGTTGATTTCAAATCGATCTCGACAGGTTTGGTCTTTGAAATATTGAGTGTGATCGGATCATCAAATCCAATCTTGTACGCAAGAAATGCGATATTCTTTGCTGCCAGCATTTTCTGTGCATACGCCAGATCCACATGATAATTTGTAAGGAATACCTGCGCCTGCATTGTGGTGATCAAAAAGAGATTGTACACATTACATTTTTCCGCAGCAAGTTGTTCCAGATGGGCAAGATGTTTTCTTCCCCGATCTGTCGGTGCATCAGGAAACATTGCCATACCGTTGTGACACAGTGTGCAAGATTTGACTTCAATCAGACTCTGGTTTCCATCACCATGCGTCATTTCAAAATCAAAACGAGAATTACCGTATGTTGCTTCTCTTCGCAATGCAACAAAATCAGATAATTCGGGAATCGCATGATTCTCAATAAGCAACTGCACCACATGATTCACCCGGATCGTATCGAGAAAAACCAATTCTGCCTGATATTCAGTACCGATAATCTTGTACTGGAACTTCGGCATTGGCACTTTTGTCACATAAAAAGGATGTCCCTCAAAACAGAATTCAGCCATCCTTCCTGTATTAGGTACCCACGCACGGATCGGCTTTCCGTCGAGGATCAACTCCACAACAAACCGATTCGGACGCTTTACAAAGTATGCTTTATGCCAATTCTTATAGAGCGGGATTAGGTGTGATGACATGAACTATTCTGTCTGTAGCTCCTTGAGTGTCTCGAGCACTTTTTCCGCGTGTCCTTTGGCTTTGACTTTATACCATACGTGTGCGATCTCACCCTCAGGGCTTATCAAAAACGTACTGCGAACTACTCCCATGAACATTCGTCCATACAGCTTCTTGATCTGCCAAACACCGTATTTTTCCATGACCTCATGTTCGGGATCACTCAACAATTCGAAACCGAGATCGTGTTTCTCGATGAAATTATTATGACTCTTTATTGAGTCCTTACTCACGCCGATCACCATTGCATTAAGGTCGCTGAAGTCATCCACCAGGCAGGTGAACTCCTTTGCTTCCAGCGTACAGCCGGATGTATTATCTTTAGGATAGAAATAAAGCACCAACCATGATCCGGCATACTCACTAAGAGATACGTCCTCTTCGCTCTGATTTTTTAGCGTAAAATCGGGAGCACGGTCACCGATCTGCAGTTCTTTTGTTTTCATGGTATCCTCCATATCAGGAAATTGAATCGATCACATTTTGCATTTTGTCGCGATATTTTTTAAGGGCATTTTTTCCTTTGGTGGTTATACGAATAAGGGTGCGTGGGATCTTGTCCACAAATTCCTTGCTGACCTTCACGTAACCGGCTTCTTCCAGCTTGCTGATGTGGCTCGAAAGATTGCCACGCGTCAGTTCTGTCTGCTTCATCAAAAAAGTGAAGTCCGCACTATTGATCACCGAGAGATAGGAGAGAATCATGAGCCGGGCAGGTTCGTGGACCAGCTTGTCGATGTCTGAAAGCGCATGAAAGGAATTATCTGATGTTGTATCTGCCATGTAAACTCCTTTCCTACTTCAGCTTCTTTGCGTATTCATCTTTGCCGGACCACCCAGTGAGTAACAATGTCAGCGCCAGAACAGCAGAACCGATAATAAAGGTCGAAGTCGGTACAAGGTCGAACATATATAGCAGGTTGCAGATGAACGCAATGGCACTGGCGAAAAAGAAACGCTTTGTCTTGTACATCGTGGCAATAATAAGATAGTACAGCCCGAGACAGATGAACATGACCGCAGGTATGAGACCGAATTCTTTGGCTGCCGATTCTGCAATTCCACGAACAGAAAACACAGCAAGACCTGCAAGGTTGACCAAAAACATGACCATGAAATTCCGCAAAAAACTCCTGCCCTTAACTAGACTATTGATCTCAGTATCTTCCATTTTAGTGAACGTTGATCTTTTACGCGCGGAAAAGGTGAGAAGCGCAAAAATGACCGGTGGAACGATGAGCAGTACATACAAAGAAACTGTCCCGAACTGCTTAAATATAAGATATGCGATAACCCACACGAGGAAATTCAGTCCAAGGTAAATCTCGTCCCAGCCATCCTGGTACACAAAAGAAAAGCTTTTGCGCTGTGCTTCACTGTCTTTGAATTCTTCGGACTGTTCAGTGAGTATCGGATTGGTTGCGATGAATTTTGCGAGCGTATAAATACCAACAGGTATCATGATTGCTGCGATGAGGAACAGGGAATAGATGAAATTGACCAGCATGGGCTGCTTGAGTAAAAATACCAGTGCGATTCCTGCAATTACTGCAAGCCCATAAAAATAATACCTTTTAAATTGATAACGATTGGCGAAATAGAAGAAAAATAGACCAATTCCTGCAAGGATGATAACCGGCAATGCTCTGAAGAATCCGGAAGGAATGGTGATAATATTCCGTGCAAACAGAAAGAACACACCTGCTCCAAACAAAGTCGCTCCTGCAAGAAGAAACATTGCCATACGCTGGCTTGTGCGGATGTCCACATACCCGATGCGGGGATAGGTGAACCGCTTGCGCAGATTCGTTCCAATGGGACCGACAAGCACTGATGGCAGTATAACCAGCATGATAAGATTTACATCGCGCATAACATTAAAATACAGGTATAGTCCGACAACCAGGCAGATAAAACCCCACATGATATCCACCACACCATCCTGATGCAGGGAACGTACTGCTTTTCTTCGAGCTTCGTTTACATCAAAGTTTTGTGTCATTATGACCTCCGTGAAATTATTAAAACAAGTTTGCGTTGCAAACTAATATGCAACTAAAACAAGTTGGCGGATTGTTTGTCAAGAAAAATAACAACATTCAATATCCAACAAGGAATATCCAATGATGAAGTAGGTACTGAACAGATAAATCGGAAATCAGAATTCAGAAGTCAGAAATCAGGAGTCAGTAGACAGGAATCAGAATTCATGAGTTGTTAATCTATATTCAACAATTTATTTTATTTATCAGCGTCAAACAGCGTGTTTTTTCTCTTACCCCTAAACCCTAGTTTCTATATCCTATTTAAGCAGTTCTTTTACTCTTTCCAGGTTGTCTTGGAAAATAGTATAATTAGGATCATCTTCTGATGCCAATGCACAGGCTTCTAAATAATTTGCTTTTGCCATCTCGAGCTGTTCGTTTTTCTCGTATGCTTCACCCAGGCTGTCATACACATTTGCGGATTTCGGATATCGTTTTACATTTTCCTGGAAAACAGCGATAGCTTTTTCAAAGTCGTTTTCAGCTAAATATCCATATCCCAACATATTGAGTGTGGCTTCCGGTGCCATGATCGTATATCCATATGTTTCGGAAAGCTGCTGATAATGCTGATCTATTGCTGCAAGTCCCTGCACATATGTTTCTTGAGACAGCCCCCAGCCGTCAAACAATGTTTCCAAGCCATTGTAGATCGAGCGATGTGGAGCAGTACCGTGATTCTCTTCTATCATATGCGTGAAGCTGAAATCAAGATTCTCTGGTGATGTGGAATCTATGAGTGCGACAAATTTATCGATCGTGGGAATGTACGGCGGCTCATCACCAAGGGTCATATAGAAAAATGTATTGTTATCATACTTGTTCAGCAATGCAGTTTCCGCTTTCGTTAACAGGAAGTCATTATCCCAGTGAAGATACGGGAAAGGCATTAAAGAGTGCGGGTTTTTCCAGGAATGCATACATTGCAAAGGTCCCGCCGAACGAGTGACCTACCAATATGCGATAGGGTGCTGTTCGATAATTTGCCTCAATATACGGGAGCAGTTCAGTTTGGATAAATTCCAGAAATGCTTCTCCACCACCAGATGTAGGAGGGTTTTCAATGTGCGTGGGTAGAAAGTCTTTATTACGGTCAATATTCTGGATTGCAACCACGATGGTTTGAGGTATTTTTCCCAAACCTGAGAGGAATTGAGTTATCCCTGTGGTATGATGAAAGTGATACCCTCCATCCAGAAGATAGAGTACAGGATATTCTGCGGAGGTTACGTCATATCCGACCGGTAGATGGACAATGAGTTGCCTGTCCTGATCGAGTATTTCAGAATGAATGGTAAGCTGTTTGCCGATAACATACTTGCCGTCTTCGATCTGGGCGGCGGCAGGAGTCGTGCAAACAAAAATAAATAGTAAAAAAAGCAAAACATTCTTTTTCATCTTTTCCTCAATATTGTGTTATTTAAAGACTTTGCCTATCGCGGCTTAGCCTTTGTGAATATCCGCACATAAGATTTTGCTGAGGTAATTGTCAATGAAACGATTTTTTTATTCACTACAAGGCGACAAAAAAATTTATATGATATTAATTGAGTTGACAGAAAACAAGTTGCTTTATTGCTTTGCATACATGATTTTTGGAAAAATGAAAAATCTGAAGCATTGATATCTTTCGAAGATATAAGAGAACTGATTTAAAAAAAATGCTGTTAGTAATTATTTCTGAGAAAACCATATGCATTATTTAAAATACACTACATCGTCATTTAATTCGATTAATAATAATCCAAAGCATCGTTTTGCACAAAACCATGCTTTAAACATATATAGACACAATGCTATATACAGTTATATTCCCAAGAATGCTTGTTCAACTATGCGATTGAGTATAGCAATGGCTAATGGTGCAATTAAAGACAAGAAAGATTTTAACTGGATTCACAATAATAATGGCGCATTTAGTGCTGACATGCGTGACCTTGTACAGTGCAAGTATGCTTTTACGATACTTAGAGATCCTTTTTCTAGACTAGTTAGTGTATTTCTAGACAAGTTTATAAACAGAGATGTTGTGGCTTGGAAATATATTGCTCTTCACAATAGAGCAATCAATCTTGACGATGTGACTTTCGAATTTTTCATAAAAAGTTTGGAGAATCCAACAATACGAAACGGCAATATTCACTGGAAACCACAGGAGGATTTTCTTGTATTTGAAGACTATGATGATTACTTCGCTTTTGAGGAGTTCCAAAAGATTCGCGTAAAACTCAAAAACAAAATTGATTTAGACATCGTTGATGCCCGACCATTAGTCGACCATCATACTAGTGGATATAAAGTATTAGAGGGAGATAGTTTGTTTAAAGTGAATCCAATCGAGCTACTAAATAAGAAATTATCTGGTTATCTTCCATCTCCTGAATCAATGTTTAGCAAAGAAATGATAGAAATAGTAAATAAAGTATATATCAATGACATAGAATTATATAACAGTAAAATATCTAATAGTCTGATCACACTTAAAGATAAGTTGTAAACAATTGCAAAAACTCAGACTTCAAAAGCTGTGATGCGCATGTTTTTGTCACCTTTTATGTTTTACATAAAGTCCATACACAAGAAAATATGATCTCTCACAAACACCAATGTATATTTATCCATATACCAAGATGTGGTGGGACAAGTATTGAATATATAATTTGGCCGAATGAAGAAGATAGGAATGTAAATAATTTGTGGATGGGATTTATTTCAAAATATAAAAATAAATATCAGACAGGTGGACTCCAGCATCTATTAGCAACTCAAATCCAGGTAGAAGTTGGCAATACTGTATTTAAAAAATACTTTAAGTTTGCATTTGTAAGAAATCCTTGGGACAAAGCAGTATCCCAATTTTTATATATGAAGCAGAGAATGGATCTTAGATCGTTTATTGGAATGGATAAAAATGATGATTTTAAAAAATATCTGTACTTGATACAGAAAAAATCTCACGTGCAATGGAAACCTCAGTATACCTTTTTGGAAAATAAAGACGGGAAGGTGTTAGTTGATTTTATTGGTAGATTTGAGTGCTTTGAAAATGATGTTCTTAGGATATTAAAAAAAATACGTTTTGATAAAATTGTTAAAATTCCGCATATAATGAAATCGAAAAGGATCCATTATCGGTTCTATTACGACTCCGAGTCTGAAGAAATAGTAAGAAATATATACAAAATAGATATTTCAAAATTTGGCTATTCATTTTAGATGGAGAATAACACAGCGTTACAGTAGATGCTGATAGTCCCGGCATTTCCTCGCAGGATATTGGGGGGCGTTTTCGGCGTCGTCGCTTTGCAAAATTTATTTTTAAAAAATCTATTTGACTAAAACATTTGTAATAACGAAAAAGTTCGTGGATACAGCAAATTTTGAGTCTGTATACGATAATCATTATTTTCAATAGTAATATTAAATCAACTCATTTCAACAGAGTCATCATTTTATGCTGAGTCTTGTCTTAAAATTAATTTCTGGTTACCAAGTTGACTTTGTAACCGACTGGATATTCTTCGTTCCCAAGTGCAACTTAGGAACGAGAGGAAAAAATTAAATCACAAATCGTTATTCAACTTAATATTTTTATTAGCGGCAATCAGCTCAATCTGTGGTGATCAGCGTTCAATTTCTTTCAAAAAAAACAGGCACTGAACCACATTCATGACCCAATGCCTGACATTCTATTATGAATTAATCAAATGCGTTTTCTGTTTTCCACACTTCCCAGATCTTTCCTACAAGGTCAGGACCTGGCTTGAGAACCATTTTTCCGGGTTTCCATCCGGATGGCGTTGCCTGGGTTCCTTTGCTTGCACGCACAAGCTGGAATGCCTGTATCTGCCTGATAGTTTCGCTGACATTTCTACCCACAGGCGGGGTCAGCACTTCGTAACCCTGAACAATACCGTCAGGATCGATGAGGAATCGACCGCGCGTTTCCACACCTGCGTTCTCATCATAGATGCCATACACTGTTCCGACCTTACCACCCGCATCGGTCAGCATAGGGAAGGGGATTCCGCCTTTTACCATCTTAGACAGCTCATTTTCATCCCACATTTTGTGGACGAACACACTATCCACACTCATTGATAAAACTTCGACTCCAAGTTCCTGGAATACGGGATATTTCTCTGCGACCGCAGAGACTTCAGTAGCTCACACGAATGTGAAGTCACCCGGATAACAGCACAGCACAACCCATTTTCCGAGATAGTCCGACAGTTTGATACTGACGAATTTTCCCTTGTAATAGGCAGGCGCAGTGAAATCGGGTGCTTTTCTTCCGACCATGATCATTTTTTTTGCCTCCGTCTTTTCTTCGACTTGTTCTTTTTTTGTTTCTTTAACTTCCTCACCAACCGGACCGCCAGTTGGTCGGGCACAGCCCACGGTCATTTCTTCCGGCTTTTCCGACATAGGCATGCTCCTTTCTTGGTCGTTGTGATTAATTTTTGATTTTCCATTTTTTTTTCTTTCATTTCGACTTGTTGTATATTTATATTTTGTTTAGCTGTCAAGAAAAACAAAATATCCAATAACAAATTTACAACTTCCAATATCCAAGGAGGGGCTGAACATGTTCAGGCTAGAGATACATTTATTTATTTTTCTGGATTTCTTTGAGTGCAGCTTCCATGAACACATCTCTACCGACTGCAATGTCATCAGCTGTTTCATGAACAAGAATATCCGGTTTGATGGGTGCTGCTTTATCCATATTCTCGACTGCTGCTCTGTATGTTGTTCTCCCGATCGTGATGATCATCTGGGTATTGGGCAGTAGGAGTTCCGTGTTTTTTCCTGCATTACATTTATAGGTTGCACCACTCGGAGTACCGATAAATGTGCCAATGTTATTATAGTCCAGGAGCGCGCAGAAATGCCCGTTCGTAGAACCGCAAATCCCGTCGATCAACGTGTAGAGATTCCCTGTAAAGTGGTTTTCTGCAAGAGGGATCGGGTCTGCAAAGTCGGAATATTTTCCGTAGCGTTCCGCAAAATAGGGGACTGGTTCGCTTTCCAGATAGGACAGTAGGATGGTTGAACAGAAAGGATCACCACCGCTGTTACCCCTGAGATCTAGTATCAGATTTTCAATTTTCTTTTCTTTAATCTTGCTGAAGCATGAGTCCATAAAACTTTGGAAGTATTCGACACGAGTATAATATGCAAAAGTATAGACTGTTAATATTGCAGTGTTCTCATCTTCAAGGATTTCAAATTCAAGAGGTGGATTACTGAAATGACGAAATACGATTTCCCTAACTGATGGATCATCGGTGGGGGTAAGGTTTTTAGTGGTAGGATCACTTGTGCCAGGTTTGATGTAAGTTACTTCGTATCCATCGGGTAGACCGTACATGCTGGTATAGAATTGAGAGAAACGGTGGGAGAGTTGAGAATCGATGAAATATGGATTCATCGCATCAGCAGGGGTTATCAATTGGAGATCGGCAATGATCGAATCTACAGGTGTACCGTTTATATGAAGGAGAATACTCCCAATTGGTACTTCAAGGGAATCGTTGTAGCTTCCTAATACTACAAGTTTTTCGTCGATGAGTTTCACGGTGAGCGGAAACATATTCCTGGGTTTTGTCCTGAAGTATCGAACAGGCAACCAGGTAGAAGTATGCATACAACCAATCTTTGCAGTAATAGGTGCAAGAAGTTGGAAGAATTCATAAATGGTCTTATCATGATCGATCAAGTCATAGTGTGTATCAAAAAGACTATCCATTTCTGCCTTTGAGGTATATTCATACGTGCAGCAGTGCTCCTGTTCAAGGATTTCTCGGAATCTTTGGAAATCCTGCTGAAGTTCATCGACAGGAAATGTTCGTGGTGATTGCTGGCTATCATTTGCTTGGAGCAGGTTCATAATAATTAAGTAAAATAAGATAATCAGTATGTATCTTTTTCTTATCATTGAGTTACCCCTTTTTGTGGTTAGGATTGGTTCAGTATTTGGGAGTAGAAAATTATAATATCCATTCTATATTCAAAAATTTGTAATTGTTAATTGTCATTATTTTCCAATAATTGCACCAATTATCAATCCGAGCCCGATACCACCGAGGATCGATCCGATGAGATAAAACACTGATAATGGCAGAAGAAAAAATCCAACGCCGATACCGATCATCGTACCTCCACCAACAGCCCATCCGCTTCGATCCATCTTTTTTCCGTTTGCATCCATGTCTTCTCCTGTATTTTATTAAGTTCTTGAATCGTGGAGGAAATAATTATACCCGGTTATCCACGTCAAGTAATCTGTCCGGATAATTTTCACTTCAATTTTCTTTACACAACATACTTCGAATTGAGAGTTAATGCATGAAATTCGATATCTATGAAGACTATTCTGAAAAGGTTATTACATTTGTCAGGGAGCTGTTTGCTGAATATGAGCAATCACTTGGTTTTCCTTTAGATTTTCAGAATTTTGATAAGGAGCTGGAAAATCTGCCTGGAGAATATACACCACCTGAGGGATGTATATTTCTCTGTAAAGTAATAGAAGATATAGCAGGATGCATCGCTTTGAGAAAGCTCGAACCTGGAATTTGTGAATTAAAAAGAATGTATGTGAGAAAAGGATATAGGGGGAAGGGAATGGGGAAACAGCTAGCGGATAAAATCATTGAAAGAGCAAAGGAGATAGGATATCGCATAATGAGGTTAGATACACTTCGTTCCATGACAACACCAATCAAAATTTATGAAGAGTTAGGATTTAGGGAGATCAAGGCATATCGGTACAATCCATTTAAAAATGCGGTGTACATGGAGAAAGAGCTGTAGAATATCCAATATACCATATTCAATGGCCAATGTCCAAGTAGGGGCTGAACATGTTCAGCCCAAATCATAAATCTTAAATCTGAAATCCTAAATCATTCTTGAAAAAACTTTACTGCTTTAATCCACCTATCACTCAGATCTTCGGGTATATCGTGCCCCATTTCTGGAATGAGGATATATTTGGATGGGACGTTTTGATCTACAAAAACATTTTCCATTTCTTCCTGTCGTGGTCGGTAATGGTCGTTTTCGCCTGCTACCATCATGACCTTAAGACCAGATAATTTTGCTTTTTCAACTCTTTCTTCATCAAACTCTTGTGGTATGCCTGGGCATACTCCAAATACTCCTTTGATCGGAATGATCTGATTGATCGCAAAATCCATAGCAGCAGTTCCGCCAGCTGACATACCCCCAATATATACGACACTTGTATCAAGAGGAAATTCAGATGTGATCTCATCATAAATTCGAGATATATCCTCTCGAGCTCGTTCATCATAGGATCTCCAGCCAAATGTATTCGAATCATAATAAATATAAGATTGAACATAAGCAATTATGAATTTAGTTTTTATTTCACTAGGAATGATCCAGTGTTCTTTTGATTTTTTTAGCGAGCTTCCTCCTCCATGCAGGATGAAAAAGAGGGGGTAGATTTTCGTCTTATCATAATTTTCCGGAAGTACGATCTCGAAGATCGTCTCAGCAGAATCAATTGCTGTTCCTCTGAGGTTGGTGTCTTGATCCACGATATCATTAAAACGAGAATATTCCACATACGGTTCACACTTCGGAAGATTTGGATGTAGCAGGAAGAAATATCCTTTCTCATGACCTAACTCAAAGAGACTGAGAGATCTTTCATACTGCTCAGTTTTTCGATACAGATATTCCAGCTCTTTCATGAGTTCGAATTCCTGTTCAGGATAGTTTTGCCAGTTTTCTTCAACGAGAATAAGGGCTGTATCGTAACATTCTTGCTTTTCAAGTTCGAGGACTTCATTATAAAAATCTTCATAAAAAATCTGTTTAAAAACTGCTTTTTCTCTTAAGTCCTTTATGATCTGAGTATCGATCCAGTAAGAATCAACTGTTCCATTTCTGTTACTTGCAAAAAACAAATACTTACCGTCAGGTGAAATAATCGGCCACATTTCATTACTTTCTGAGTTAACTCCCGCACCGATATTTTTTACTTCTTCCCATATAACATCATCATTTTTAAATGCCACATAAAGGTCGAATCCCCCAAAGCCGTCTGGACGATTTGAAGAAAAAACAAGATATTCAGCGTTCTTTTCGATAAATGGATCGCCATCAATGTGTTCTGTGTTTATTGGGCCTTCCAGCTTCTCTGACTCAGAATAATCCCCATTCAGATATCTCGATACATATATATCGCTTAATCCTCTTATGGAGAAATAAATATTGCTTTTGCTATCCAAAGAGACCTGCCATCCTGGAGCGAAATCGCTTACGTAAGAAGTAATTTGGCTAGGATTTGACCACGTTTTATCGTTCCGTTCAACATACCAGATACCAAAGCCAGGTTTACCATTTTGTTCGATAGGTCTTTCTGAATGAAAAAAAAGCTTACTCCCATCCGGAGATAAAACCGGATTTGAGCAAAAGTATCCTGATGAAAAAGCAGCTATTTTGGGTATTATCCATTTACCATTCTCTATTTTAGTAAAATATATACCTCCATTCCTGGAATCCATTGGCGTCCAATACACTTCAGTTCCATTGGGCATAAAAGCAGGGCTTGAATGAACACCAAACTCAGATGATACGATACCGGGTGCAAATATTTCAGCAGTATCTCCTGGAGCTTGTTGATTAAAATATTTGCCTTCGAAATCTGTTAGAGATCTTATATTATCATCCGCACCTCGTGTAACTAAGAAATCAACAATTTCATCATATTCTAATTCTTTTGCATAATCCAATGGAGTCTTTCCAATTTTAGTTTTTGAATTAATATCATCCCCGTTTTTCAATAACAATTCAATCACATTCTTATTCCCTTCGATTGTTGCATAATGTATCGGTTTCAATCCATATCTGCATTCTTCGTTGATATTCATCCCGCTCTTTAATAATTTATTCATACTTTCAACCAGTCCACCGGACGCAGCACTATGCAGGATTGTTCCCCCGTAATAGCTTTTAGAATTTATGTTGATCCCATTATCAATCATATAATCAAATAGTTCTTTATGACCACCAATAGCTGCTTTGTGTAACAGGTCATCAGCTTCTTCTCCCTTCATTGGCACCTCGACTCCATTTTCCAACAGGAATTTGACGAATTCTTTATAACCCCTGAAAGCAGAAAATGCAAGGGGAGTCCTTTCATTATTGTCTCTCGAATTTATATCAGCACCGTTTTTAATGAGTAATTTCCCAATCGCTACATTGCCGTTTTCTCTTGAGACGACATGTAACGGAGTCCTGCCACGGATACATTTGATATCGACTTGGGCTCCATTTTGCAGCAACAGGCTAACAATCTCCAATTTTTCATTACGAGCTGCATAATGAAGAGGTGTTTCCCCTTCATCGGTTTTTGCATCAAGGTCAACTCCTTTTTGGATGAAATATTCTGTAATATCCTTATAGCCCAAATAGGAAGAAAAGTGTAGCAAATTACAGTCATTCTGATTTTTCTCATATAACAAGTCTTCATTATCTTCTATGAGTCCTTGAACTTCCTCCAGATTTCCTTTAATTATGACTG
>JAFGDR010000010.1 GCA_016932035.1 Candidatus Cloacimonadota bacterium | reverse complement strand
ATTCAATAATGGTTTATTACTAAACGATAGTTGGGATACTGAACCGAAGTTTTATCTATAAAATATATTTGGTAAGATCTTCGTCTGTGATGATCTTTTCGAGTTTCTGAGTAACCAGTTCCTTTGTAACCTTGATCTTTTCTGTTTTGCTGTCCGGCAGTTCATAGAGATAATCTTCAAGAAGAATGGAAAGGACAGTATGCAGGCGTCGTGCGCCGATATCTTCCATCTTTGTATTTGCCTGTGCAGCAAAATGAGATATCTCTTTGATCGCTCCTGCCGTAAACCTCACATCCACACCTTCGGTTTTCAACATTTCAGTATATTGTTTGATCAATGCATTTTTGGGGAGTGTGAGTATCTTTGCAAAATCTTCTTCAGTCAGACTTTTCAACTCAACGCGAATCGGGAAACGCCCCTGCAGTTCAGGTATGAGGTCAGAAGGTTTGGAAACGTGAAATGCACCAGATGCAATAAAGAGAATGTGTGTTGTATCGACCATGCCGTATTTTGTTGGAACATTTGTTCCTTCGATGATCGGAAGTAAATCTCTCTGAACTCCTTCGCGTGAAACATCCGGACCATGCTGGGATTTCTCACCTGCTATTTTGTCTATTTCATCCAAAAATACAATACCGTTCTCCTCGACACGGGTGATCGCGATCTCTTTGACATCATTCATATCCACGAGTTTTTTGGATTCATTGTAAAAAAGATAATCCAGCGCTTCGCTGACCTTCATTTTTTTACGTTTATTTCCAGAACCGTGACCGGGCATGAAACCAGCAAGGATCTCACCCATATTGATATCGAAACTATCCATTCCCATACCGGAAAAAACTTCGATCCTCGGCTCAGGCATGTCATCGAGTTTCATCTCAACTTCTCTGTTATCCAATGAACCGCTTTGAAGCATTTTTCTGAACTTATCCCTGTTACGCTTATGTTTTTCCTGTTCCTCTTCGAATTTTTGACGCTCGAGCTTTTGTTCTTCGATGGAGAGGTTTGTTCTTCTCTGCCGTTTTAGGGGAGGAAGGAGGAGATCGAGGACCTTTTCTTCGGCACGTTCACGCGCCTCATCTTCAACTTCCATGGTCAGCTCATCGCGAACCTGGTTGATCGAAAGACTTACCAGTTCACGAACGATCGATTCCACATCACGCCCCACATACCCGACTTCAGTGAATTTAGACGCTTCAATTTTGATAAAAGGAGCATTAACCAGATTAGCAAGACGGCGAGAAATTTCAGTTTTTCCGACACCGGTAGGACCAATCAGGATGATGTTGTTGGGAAGGATCTCATCGCGTAGATCTTCCGGTACGTTCTGGCGTCTCCAGCGATTTCTGAGAGCAATTGCAACTGCGCGCTTTGCTCTGTCCTGGCTTATCACATATTTATCGAGTTCTTTTACTGTTTCCTTTGGGGTGAGTTCGTGCATATCCATTACATTTCCTCTATGACCATCTGATCGTTGGTATAAATACAGATATCAGCTGCAATTTTCAGTGCTTCTGTGACGATGTCTTTTGGATTTTTTTTCTTATCTTTGATGAGAACCATGGCTGCAGCTTTTGCATAGGGACCACCGGAACCGATCGCTGCAATGTTGTGATCAGGTTCGATCACATCACCAGTACCGGAAAGTATAAGTAAATGCTGCTCATTACCCGCAATGATCATTGCTTCGAGTCGACGTAGTATTTTATCGGTTCGCCATTCCTTTGCGAGTTCGACAGCTGCCCTCATGAGATTCCCTTTATATTCATTGAGTTTTTCTTCAAATTTTTCAAAAAGCGTAAAGGCGTCGGCAGTTGCACCTGCAAAACCTACAATGACTTTTCCATCATACAGTTTGCGCACTTTATGGGCAGTTGCCTTGAAGATCGTATCGCCAAAGGTAACCTGTCCGTCGCCGCCGATTGCAACCTTTTTACCGATCTTCACGCCAAGAATCGTTGTGCCTTTAAGTGTTATCTTTTCCATTGTCTGTATCCTGTGATTTTGCACGTTTCTTTTTCTGAATTTTTTCTTCATTAACCTGCTTGCCATTGAGATAATCTTGATAGATCAAATCGATCTCTTCGCCGGTCAGTGTTTCTTTATCGAGCAGTTCATTTGCAAGTGTGTGAAGGAGTGGTTCGTTATCCGTGAGAATTTTCATACATCGCTGGAATTGTCCTTCGATGATTTCCCGGATTTCTGAATCCACGAGTTTGGTCAGTTCTTCACTGTGATTATTCGGTCTGCCGAGTTCCTTGCCCAGGAAGACATTTTCATCTTTTTCACCGATCGTCATGGGACCGATCTTCTCGCTCATACCCCATTCGCAAACCATTTTCTTCGCTAGTTCTGTTGCACGCTTGATGTCATCACCGGCACCTGTTGTGGGTTCTCCACTTGCCACTTTATCTGCTGCACGTCCACCAAGAAGATGGGCTATCGTTGCCTCGCAGTAGCTCTTTGAGTAGGTGAGTCGATCATCGAGTGGGAGGAAATGTGTGGAGCCGAGTGAACGTCCACGCGGAATGATTGTTGCTTTATGGATAGGATCGCTGCCAGGGATAAATTTGGCAACCATGACATGTCCGGTTTCGTGGTAAGCAGTATTTCGCTTCTGCTCGTCTGTGAGGACCATGCTTCTGCGCTCTTTACCCATGAGCACTTTGTCCTTTGCAGTTTCGAAATCTTCCATTTTAACGGATTTATGACCAACACGTGCTCCCCAGAGTGCAGCTTCGTTCACAAGGTTTTCAAGATCTGCACCGGAAAAACCAGGAGTGCTTTTTGCTATGACGGATAGATCAACATCTTTTGCAAGTGGGACTTTCTTAACATGCACTTTCAGGATGCCTTCACGACCTTTCACATCAGGTCTGTCCACGACAACCTGTCTGTCGAAACGTCCAGGTCGAAGCAATGCCGGGTCGAGAATATCGGGTCTATTCGTAGCTGCAATGATGATCACGCTTTCATTATCCTCAAATCCGTCCATTTCCACGAGAAGCTGGTTGAGTGTCTGCTCGCGCTCGTCATGACCACCGCCAAGCCCTGCACCTCTATGGCGACCAACTGCATCGAGCTCATCGATAAAGATAATACATGGAGAATTTTTCTTACCCTGTTCAAACAGGTCACGTACACGAGAAGCACCCACACCAACGAACATCTCTACAAAATCAGATCCGCTGATGCTGAAGAACGGGACTTTTGCTTCACCAGCTACTGCTTTTGCAAGCAAGGTTTTTCCTGTTCCGGGAGGTCCAAGAAGGATAACTCCCTTTGGGATCCTGCCGCCCAATCTCTGAAATTTCTTCGGATCTTTCAGGAACTGGATGATCTCTTCGAGTTCTTCCTTTGCTTCATCAACGCCAGCTACATCTTTAAAGGTCTTGTTCGAGCGGCTGCCGGTGAACATCTTAGCCCTGCTTTTGCCAAAGCTAAATGCCTTGCCTGCACCACCTTGCATTGACCGCATAATGAATATCCAGAATACGATGAAAACGATGAAGGGTAGCCAGTAAGAAAGAAGCGTTGTAAAGATCGAGGGTTTTTTGGATATGATTTCTATATCCTTATGTTCATTTGCAATGCGCTGAACAAGGTCGGGATCATCAAAAGGAATATTTGTTTCTTTTTTTGTGTTGCCAAGAAAATAGGTTATATCTTTTCCGCTGAAAACGATCTTTGTTATCTGACCTGAATCCAGATCACGAACGAACTGTGTATACGATGGCTCAGTCGATCCACCTCCTCCACCAGAAAAGAGTTGGAAGAAAGCGACCACTGCGAGGATCACGATGAGCCAGACGAGGAGAGAGCTTCCTTTTGGGGTTTTTACAGGTAATTTATTTTTGGGAGGTTGATTTTTATCTCCCGGAGGTGTTTGATTTGCCATTTATTGATAGATCTCCTTTTTCAAAATTCCAATATAGGGAAGATTCCTATATTTTTCGTCATAGTCCAATCCGTATCCTACGATGAATTCGTTCGGTACATCAAAAGCTTTGTATGCCATCTCGATATCCGGCTCATGGGAATCGACCTTATCCAGAAGCACGCACATCTTAAGGGATTTGGGACTTTTTCCCTGCAGATATCTGGTGATGTAATTGAGCGATAAACCCGTATCGACAATGTCTTCTATAATGAGAACATGACGTCCGTATATGTCTATATTACAGTCTTTCGTGATCTGCACGACTCCGGAACTTTTGGTCGAATTGCCGTAACTTGCCACACCCATGAACTCGATCTCAATAGGAATAGTGAGTGCGCGCATGATATCCGCCATAAAGACGACTCCGCCCTTGAGGATGCTGATAAGGATAGGATTCTTGCCTTTATAATCCCGTGAGATCTGCTCACCAAGTTCTTTTACCTTCTCCTTGATATCTTGCTCAGAATAGAGGATTTTTTCTACATCTTTATGCATACGATTTCCTTTTGGTAAATTTGGTTAAAATTCATATAGGTATAATATATTCAAAAGCGTTGTTTGGTAAAACATTATTTCACAAGCGGCGCGCTCTGCGATAGTCCTCGAGTTTTTTCATGATCTTGATCCTAAGCACGTGGGTTGTTCGAGATGTGATCTTAACCGATTCGCTGATCCGCATTCCTGCAATCCAGATGATTTTCTTTTGATCCTGGATAATGATCTTTTTCTTGCGCTCGAGACGGGGCACTTTTTTATCGATGAAGAACTTTTTCAACGTTTTAGGATTCTGCATACCAAGCGGGAAGAAGCTGTCACCCGGTCTTCGATATCGTGCAATAAGCGGGAATGTTACTTTATCAAAATCGATGTAGCAGGTATCTTTCTCATTATAATTAAAGCCGTGGATCGGCATGACCTTTATTTCTGATTGTGTGATATAATAGTCATCGAAAAGGATCTGGCGCGTATAATGATTGATTTCCCTGGAATAAGCGGAAGCTGTATAGTCAGGAGGGGATGTTTTGAAGATCAATGTATTGGCATTTTTGATCACATATACATTGTGAGGTAGGTGTATGAATTTTCCGCCCGATCTTCGCAGGAGTTCATAGATTTCCGACAGATGTGATGAGTAGAAATCTGACTCAGAACCGGTCAAGAGCCCGAAAACTCTTCTGAACACATAAAAATAGAGAACTTCGCTTTGTCTGAGCTTGTCGAGGAGTACGACGTATTCATCGTCATGCTGTAAGACAACATCCCTGAAAATATCTTTGCTGTAGGTCTGTAGAAATGTGTCTGTTTTCTGGAAGATGTGGGAGCTGTCATAGATCTTATTGATGACAGTCGGGTTGAACTGCTCCTGAATCACCGGCAGGATGAGATGTCTTATTTTATTGCGGTCGTAATCAAGCTCGTCATTTGAGGAATCCGGAGAAAATTGTATCTTATGCTTCTCTGCATATGCCTCGATCTCATCACGCTTGAAACCAAGCAGGGGACGTATGATGTCACGACCTTTGGGAAGCATTCCTTTTAATCCTGTAAAACCACTCCCGCGGAAAAGGTGCATCAGAAAAGTCTCTGCCTGGTCGTTCATATTATGCCCAACCACGATCTTGTGAAAATTGTATTTCTTCAGAAGGTCACGGAATATACCGTATCGAATCTTGCGCGCAGTATTCTCGACATTTACATTATCAGCGATTGTTACATTATGAACAATGAGTGGAATACCCCATTTATAGCAGAGATCTTTTACGAATCGTTCATTCTCTTTTGATTCATCACCACGGAGATTGTAATTGATATGAGCGGCAAGCGTGGTGAGTTTAAATTCGGCAGTGATCTTCTTAAGCAGATAGAGCAGCACTGTTGAGTCAATACCGCCGGATACTCCGATAAGCAGCTTGTCTCCCTGTTCGATAAGATCTTCATGGTGGATGAACTGTTTCAGGCGTATGACAAGATTTTTTCTGTTATTCATGAGTTATGTTCTATGCTGTTCTGCGTAATCTCTTCCCCGATGCAATGCATCGAGATTTTTTTGTACGATGTCTTCACCTTTGCGACCAAAAACGGCCTTAATACCTTCCTCGAGCATTTCAATAGGAATATCGAGGAATGGTGCAGATGCACCGAGCATGACCATATTCATTGAACGAGGAGAACCGATCTCTCTTGCAATTGCATCTCCATCGATAGCAATACTATGTTTATGCCCATGTATCTCTTTAAGGAGGTGCTCGACTTTTGGATAATCAGGAATATTCACAAAAGGAGTGATATTTGTAATGAGCCAGCCATCGTGTTTGAGATAGGGAAAATAGCGTAGAGATTCCATAGGTTCCATGGATACGATCATGTCCGACCGCCCATGGGGAACGAGATCGGAATGGATTTCTTTGTCTGAAATACGCAGATGTGATTCTACTGCACCGCCACGCTGCGACATACCGTGAACTTCCGCCTGCTTCAAATATAAATTCGATTTCACTGCTGCATATCCGATGATCGTTGCAATGGACAGAATACCCTGTCCGCCGACGCCTGCAAGTATGATATCTTTTTTCATGATGACCTCCTGCTACTTTTTCCTGATCTTTTTTACAATATGAATACAGGGACGACGGGGAATAACTACAGAAACACCATTATAGTCTATCTCTTCTTTTATGATTGCCACGTTTTCATCATGATGGTTTTTGAGTGGATTGATTACGCGGATGTGCTCTTTTTCAACGCCGAGTCCGAGACAAATATCCTCGATCTTGCCTGTTACTGCAGAAGCCTGCATACCCGTCATCGCAACGATGCTGTTATCAAGAATGAACACGACTACATTTGCTTTCGAGTTGACCGCATCGAGAAGTGGTGTCATGCCGGAGTGTCCAAAAGTGGAGTCACCGATCACAGCAATAGACGGGAAAAGTCCGGCATCAGCCGCACCAACTGCCATGGATATTGAAGCACCCATATCAACACAGCTATTGATCGCATTGAAAGGAGAAAGGAAACCGAGGGTATAACATCCGATGTCTGCAAACACATGACCGGGTCCGTATTCTTTCATTGCTTCATTCAGTGCAAGATATGTATCTCTATGAGGACATCCCTTACATAGTTCGGGTGGACGTCCTTTAACCACTTCAGGAATTTCTTTGGTTGGATGAGGTGTGAGTTTCAGTGCAGTGCGAAGTTTTGCAGGATCGAGCTCTCCCACGCGGGGAAGTGTGCCGTCCATTCTGCCCTTGATATTGAGACTATTATCGAGATAACCGCGCAGCCATTCTTCGACCACCGGCATACCATCTTCGACAATAAGGATCT
This sequence comes from Candidatus Cloacimonadota bacterium, assembly GCA_016932035.1. Lineage (NCBI taxonomy): Bacteria > Pseudomonadati > Candidatus Cloacimonadota > Candidatus Cloacimonadota bacterium. Next base: position 47,760 of record JAFGDR010000010.1, on the reverse strand, counting down.
CATCGCATTCCTCAACCATCTTAACAATGAGTTTTCTCGGAAGCGGGTACTGGCATATCTTCAGAATGGGAAATTCACATTCTGCTTCCACATGATTCTCTTTAACATAATTGTAACCAAGTCCGCATGCAATGATGCCGAGTGATTTGTCTTTACCGTCATGATACACATTATATTTAGAATTTTCAGACTCTTCTTCGAGTAGTTTATTCTTTTCAACCAGTTTTTTGTAATTTTGCCGTGCAAAAGCAGGAAGAAGGACGAACTGGTTCGGATTCTCAGGAAGTTTGATCTTGTTCTCATTCACCCGTTTCGTTCTATGGATACCAGCTCTCGAATGAGAAAGACGGGTAACCAGCCGCATGATGACTGGAGTTTTGAGGTGCTCTGAAAGTTCAAAAGCATCAAAGGTCATGTCATATGCTTCCTGCTGGTTCGAGGGTTCGAATACTGGAATAAGAGCGAATCTCCCGTAATGGCGTGAGTCCTGTTCATTCTGGGATGAATGCATAGAAGGATCGTCTGCCACTGCAACGATGAGACCGCCGTTCGTGCCGGTAATGCCTGAATTTACAAAAGGATCGGCAGCAACGTTAAGACCAACATGCTTCATGGTGACGATTGCGCGTTTGCCCGTATAGGACATACCAAGCGCTTCTTCCATTGCGGTTTTCTCGTTTGCAGACCAGGTGCGGTGTACACCTCGCTGTGCAGCTTCTTTGTTGTGTTGAACATATTCGAAAATTTCGGTTGAGGGTGTGCCGGGATAGCCGTAGGCGCCGGACAGACCGGCATCAAGTGCGCCTTGAGCCAGAGCTTCATCACCCAGGAGCAATAATTTGTCCATTAATCCTTCTCCACAAGATTTTTTTCAAAGAAAGAAAAGGCAGGGAGTTTGTGTCAATGAAATCTTGCTCTTGCCTTTTCCTGTTGATATTTTATGCAAAACTTGAAAGAAAATAATGAGGATGTGTATTAGTCCCATGAACGAAACAAAAGATAAAACAATTATTTCAGAAATATGTAGATTAATTACTCTCATTCCCGAATTCTCCCACAAAACAAATGCCGAGGAAATCCAAAAAAGGATTGAAGGCAGAGATCACGAATTTTTAATAGCAGAAGATAAAGGGCAGCCGACAGGATTTCTCATTGCGTATGCATTGGATGAAAAAACATATTATAATTGGATCATGGGAGTGCTGCCCGAATTCAGAGACAAGGGATACGGCAGGCAGCTTATCGAGTTGTTTGAGTCCATTGCAATGCAGAAAGGATATAGAGAAGTAAAAGTCAAAACCATGGAAAATTTTCCTGCAATGAGACATCTGCTTGCTGCAATGAAATATGAGGAAACCGGAATTGATGAGGATGGGAAAATGATATTGAGAAAAAACTTGTAAGAAAATTCGATCATTTTATTCTTTTTTTATCATCAAACGGAGGTATCTTTATGGCAATGGAATTACCTGAGATGACCAGAATTGCCGGACAGCTCAAGAAAGAACTTTTCGGCAAAAGCTTTAAAGAATTGATCTTTACGGACAAGGTGAACAAACTAACAGAATGGGGGTTTATAAATCTGAAGCAGCGCGATATAACCAGATCAAAGATAACCGATGTGCACTCGAGAGGACACTATATTTTTATCGATATGGAGAGTGGATTCAGTCTTGTATTTGGTGATCTTGTCGGGAAGATATTGTATCATTCATCAAAGGACGACCTGCCTGCTAAATATACGATTGCATTTATTCTTTCAGACAATTCAGTGCTGACATTCCACACGAGCTTATATGGCTATGCAATTGCGTTGAGTGCTGAGGAGATCGAAGAGCACAAATACATCGGACATAGCGGGATTTCTCCACTCGATAAGAAATTTACTTTTGAATATTTCGAACGAATGCTTGCTGCAAACGAGACACAGAAATCAAAGAAAATACAGAGTTTGTATGATTACATGATCGGATTTCAGAACGGCTATTTCCAGGATATCCTGTTTTGTGCTAAGATTTCACCGCTCAGGAAGATTGAAGATCTTATGCCTAAAGATCGAGAGAATTTGTACAATTGTTTGTTAGACATCACAAAGAAAGCAATTGCAGAGAATGGCAGTAGTGACGAGATGGATATTTATGGAGAACCCGGAAAATACAAGCGAGTAATGGGAAACCATATGAAGAACCAGCCGTGCCCACGATGCGATTCACCGATAATTCAGAAAAATATCCTCGGCTCGAATTCATATTATTGCGAGAAGTGCCAAAAGTAGGGATAATTTTTAAAGAAAATAATAACCACAGAGGACACAGAGGTCACAGAGAAAAATTTAGGAAGCAATAACAATGCGAACTGTTTGTTACCTTCGCAATGTTTGCTTTGGAGTTATCGATGTAGGGTCAATTCCCCGAATTGACCGCAACAAAAATAATAAATTTTACCAGGATGGAATTAAGTGAAGACTGATTTGGGAATGTATTATATTTGATAATATATGTCCTTTCTTTTACCTTGATGCAAAAGAAAGAACGAAAGAAAAGATCAAGATTGCATGAAAATTATCTAAAATATCTTATCAAAACTATTCGATACCAAACTCATCCCGAAAAGAGGGATTCGGACATGGTATCTCATTTACGATTTGATTTCGATATTTCTTCATGAAAATTTTCATGAGGTCGTTAAAATATGATTTCTCTTTCTCTAAGACCTCTTTTGGAATGGAAGGAATTCTCAAGATGCGCTAACAAGCAGGGGCTTGGTAACGAGGATTTCAAAGTAATTTTTTAACACCTCGTCCCTACGAGTCGGGACATCTCTCTACAGTAGGGAATGCATAGCCAAGAATTTTCAGTCATGGATCGTAAAGATACAAAAATAATCAGGACTTCAGTCCAAGAATTTATATTTTGGGTTAAAACCCCGATTAATTTTTTACACCATCAACCCCGAGATGAATCTCCGGGCTATTCACTTCGGGAAATTGATAAAATCATAAGAGGTATATCTTTTCTCAACAAAACGAAGACTATTCATAGAAATTATTCATCTTCTTGGTCATATCCATTAATTTCTTGACGCCCAAATATCCATAAACGATGTGCAATCAATATCAAAATGCGGAGGATTCCATGAAAGAACAGCATGCATTGCACAGAGGATTGGAAGATATCCTCGAGGGCTACTGGCTTGCCTACGAGCAAAAAGATATCGAGAAGATAATGAAATTTTTGCCTGATGAAGGGAATATTCTTTTTATCGGAACAGGTCGTGATGAGAAGGTAGAATCGATCGATGAGTTTATTAAGGCGGTCAAGCGTGATTTTGAACAATCAGAAAAGATGGAGGTTGAACTTAAGAACTTCAATGCGGATTCTGCAGGCAGTGTAGCATGGACTGCTGTCGATCTTGATGCAAAGGTTACCGTTAGGGGAGAAGTTCTTCCACTTTTTGTGCGATTTACCGCAGTGTTGGAACGCATCAGCGGCTCATGGCTCTTCCGGCAGATGCACCTCTCTTTTCCTTCATCAGAACAGCAAGAAGGTGAGTCCTTTCCCGTACAATAATCGATGATTACACTCTCAAAAGATGAAGCACGAAATCTCGCGCTTCATACGCAACTTCTCAATGATGTGTCGAATATAACACCCGACAAAAATGGGCTTTATGACATTATCGACCATCTCGGTTATGTACAACTCGATACACTCTCAGTTGTTAAACGTGCCCATCATCATACGCTATGGAACAGGCACCCGGAATATGATCCGGAAATGCTACTCGAACTTCAACGTGATGACAAGCGTACTTTTGAATACTGGGGACATGCTGCATCATACCTTCCCATGAGGAATTACCGCTTCTACCAGCACAGAATGAACAATGCCGATGACCCGAATTCGAAATGGGAAAAGGATCGGCTGGAAAAGTACGGCTACCTCTTCGAACCCATCATGACTGAGGTTCGAGAAAAAGGACCATGCCAGGCAAAGGATCTCGAACTGCCCGGAATCTCATTCAAAAAAGCTAAGAATCTCCCATGGGAATCAACACAGGTGCGGTTTGCGCTGAATATGCTCGTGTTCATGGGAAAGCTCATGATCGCTGAGCGCAGGAAATTCCAAAAGTATTACGACTTAACCGAAAGAGTTTTGCCTCCTCATGTCGATACAACCTTACCGTCACGTACAGAACTTGGCAGGTTCCTTGTGAAGAGAGCGCTGCAAAGTTACGGGATCGCAACCGCAAAAGATGTAAAAGATCATATTTTTCTTGCAAGCACAGCTTTGATACACGAAACGATCAAAGAAATGGTCGGCAATGGTGAGATCATTAAAATTTCTGTCCAAGGTGATGAGAAGAGCACCTACTATGCATTACCATCAACAATAGAAAACCTTAAGAGGATTCCCGAACCAAAACGAACAATCATCCTTTCTCCCTTTGATAATTTGATAATTCTCCGCGATAGAATGCGCCGATTGTTTGATTTTGAGTATGCATTGGAATGTTATGTAACGCCGTCTAAACGTGTATACGGCTATTTTGTGTGCCCTATCCTGTGGAAGAATAAACTAGTCGGGCGTCTCGATCCGAAAGCAGACAGGAAAACAAATAAGCTAATTCTTAAAAATATTGTCTTTGAAGATGGGTTTGACGAGTATGATGAATTTTTGTCTTCATTCAAAAAGATGCTGACAGAGTTTATGATTTTTAATGAATGTGAGGAGGTTGAGGGTATGGGGTATTAGGTAATGGGTTTTGGATTTTCAGGAGAAGATATTCACTAATATTTTGATGATCAATCCGATCATGACTAACATCACTCCCACAATAGTCCCAAGTGTTTGAAGCGTACCGAATTCTCCCCATGTACCAAAACCAAGAACATCTGCAAGGAGTGAAATGATAGCCAGCATAAGCCCGATCACGAGGATTACAGAACTGGTGTTCAGGAGTTCCCTTTTCGGCGAATTCTCCTGGTACATATTCGATCGCAATGCGCCTTTATCTGTCATGATGTCCTCTCTTCGAAAAAGGGTGCTATTTAACTAATTAGTGTCAAGAATATGGTTATATCTCTTACATCTACTCATGCAATTTAGAGCTTGAGGACTACACAAAATTAGTTGATATGGGAAGAAATAGTCCACGAGAATCAGTTCAGAAGAAGGAGATAAAATGAAAGTGGATATAAAAAAGGTTACGTATATGACCGGTCTTGCTGGTGGAGGATTGATCGTATGTGTTTCAGTAATTACAGCGCTTGTTTATCATGGAACAAAAGGGGAGTTGTATTCTCCCTTCAATCATTTCATTTCTGAGCTCGGGCAGAGAGGAGTATCGCAGCTGGCACCTCTTTTCAATATCGGGCTCATGATCGGCGGAATGCTCTTTGCGTTGTTTATGCTTGGGCTCGGCATGTACATAAAGAAACTCTATGCGTATATTGCTGCCGGACTCGGTGTTATAACAGGCATTGCATGCGGTTTGGTGGGCATGTTCCCCATGAATAATATGCACATTCACGTACCGGTCGCCATGGTCTTTTTCCGTGGCGGGTTGATCACGATTTTGTTTTTTTCGTTGATTTTCCTTTTTGATACACAGAAAAAGATCTCCAAATGGATGGTCATTCCCGGCGGGATTACTGTGCTGGCTTTTGCCGCTTTTTTGACCATTCCGAAATTGCTGGGGTATGCAACAGGCAGGTCACTTTCTGTTCCGGATGTACGCCCTGCGTTCTGGTTGAATCCCTTTCTCGAGTGGCTGGTTTTCCTGACGGTGATCTGCTGGATAATCTCATTGTCGGTGTATTTGATGAAGAAGAAAAATACCACTTAATTCTTTTCCTGACTAGCGTTAGGAGGACATGAATGGGTGAGGATTAAAAAACATTTGACAAAAAAGGTATGAGTTAACAAAAAGTAAACACTTGAGTGGAATTTGGATGTACCTCTGAGATTGAGCGGAAAGAAATGTGGATAGAATAGTCGTAATACATATTTAATATTTATTGTGCCTTTTCGTGTTTTTTGTGGTAAAGATACTACCTATCAAAAATCGACGGTGGGCAGAATTCCTCGATTCTTTCAATAATCCGTTCTGCCTGGGCAATAATTTCCTCTTCAGTACAATTGTTTGTATTAATTTCCAGCACTTGTGTCATTTTTTTCGCACGGGGGATCCAGCTTTCGTAGGCGTCGTTCAATTCCTGCAGGTAGCTTTTGGCAATGGTTTTTTCGCTTTCACGTCCACGCTGCCGTATGCGCTCGACCAGTTCATCCACATCGGCACGCAGGTACACGATCAGGTCTGGATCCTGCAGGTAGTAGGTCATATTCTTGAAAAGGTCCTGGTAATTCTCGAAATCCCGTTCGGTCATGGAGCCGTTTTTGAACAGGGTGCGCGCAAAGATTTCTGCATCTTCGTAGATGGTTCTGTCCTGGATGCACGAGATGTTGTTTTCGACAATCTTTTTCTGCATCTCAAATCGCTTTGAGAGGAAGTACACCTGCAGGTGGAAGCTCCATCGTTTCATGTCTTTGTAGAAGTCGTCGAGGTAGGGATTGGTAATGACCGGTTCGTAGTATGCTTCCCACTCCAGTTTTTTGCTGATAAGTTCGGTCATGGTGGTTTTGCCCACACCGATATTGCCGGCGATTGCAACGAAATAGTGATCTTCGGTTGAGCCGTCTGGGTCATTAATACGGTGGAAATCTTTTGCTCTGATCATGTGCGATCCTCTGCGATCTATTCTTACGTGATGATTAATTTCTGGAATTCACAAGCAGAATTGTATATTGAGAATATTTTGTCAAAATTTATGGATGTTTAGTATTAATCTCAGTCTGAGCATTTCGAAGACTGAGAGATATGAAGCTTTTCATGTCGCACTTCGACAGGCTCTGTGTGACATTTATTTTGAAATTTGTCATTTGACATTTTATTTGTCATTAGAAATTAGGATTTAGAAATTACCGAAGGTTCTTTTACTTATATCCGAACTCTTTGAGGACTCGTTCTTTTTTTCGCCAGTTTTTACGAATTTTAATCCAGAGATTAAGCCGTATTTTCTTTTGAGTAAGGTAATGAATATCGCGCTGTGCAGCGAGGCGTATCTCTTTTATCATTTCTCCGTTTTTGCCGATAATGATCTTTTTCTGCGAATGTGATTCCACAAAAATATTTGCCCACACTTCTGCCCTATCCTCTTCTTCTTCGTACATGTCCACCGTAACTGCAGTGGAATAGGGAATTTCCTGGTGAAGATGAAGGAAGATTTTCTCGCGAATGATCTCCTGCGCGAAGAAACGCATGTTGCGGTCTGAAATATTATCAATAGGATAATATGGCGGATGAATCGGGAGAAGTACGAGAATTTTTTCCAGCAATTCACTTATCCCGATGCCCTTTTTTGCTGAAATAAGAAAGATATTTTCAAAACCCCAATCGGTGAGTGTGGTATTTGCTTCAGCAAGGACTTCCTGGTTTTTTTCATGATCGATCTTGTTAATGACTGCCAGTTTAGGAATTTTCGATTTCAGGATAATACCACTCACCTGTGTGTCATATTCCGTAGGAAATGTCTCGATATCGATGATAAAAAGAAGGACTTCCGCATCCTTGAGCGCTTCCGATATCGAGGTCTGCATTTTCTCCTGCAAGAGGTATCGGGGTTTCAGAAAGCCGGGAGTATCAATAAAAACGATTTGGTACTCATCGTGGGAGAGAATACCAAGTAGATTCTGACGTGTGGTCTGAGGTTTGGGCGTTGTAATGGAAAGTTTTTCACCAAGAAAAGCATTCATCAGGGTGGATTTACCAACATTCGGTTTGCCGATTATCGAGACGAATCCCGCTTTAAAATTCAGCTGTTCAGACATCTTTACACATTTTATAGATCATCATCTCGAGGATCGTTTTGTTTAATTTGGTATCGACTGATTTGAGTTTTCTGTCTGCTTCGAGCAAGAGGGCGAATATTTCATCGAAATTTTCAAGTGAGTAGAATTCAGCAGCATTCATAAAGGATTTTGTATTCCAATTTCCAAGTGTCCGTTCGATCTCCGTCTTTGATCTGTTCTGCTGGAATCGTTGTATGAGGATATCCCAAAGCGTTGTATAGAATCGCGTCAGCATGATCACAATAAGTACAGGCGACATATTATTCGCCATCAAGTTTTCCAGGACTTTCATTGCCTGTTGGAAATTTCGCTGCGTAAGGGCTCCCTGAAGTTCGTAAATCGTATTCCCTTTTGACGCTCCTATGCATGCTTGAACATCCTCAGGAGTGATGTGATTTCTCCCGCCTGAATAAAGGGCGACTTTTTCGAGTTCGCTGTGAAGTTCCTGGCAATCCAGCCCGATATAATCAACCATGATCCGTGCTGCATCATTATCGATTGATTTATTAAGGGCGACGGATTCCTCTCTGAGGAACCTGATCGCTTCGCTTTCATTATATGGGTGATAAAAATAATATGTATCAGCCAGCTTTGCTATCTTTGCGTAGAGTCCGGAGTAGGTGTTTACCTTATCCGCTTCGATTACCAGAACTGCTTCTTTAATGGGTTTTTGAAGATAGTCGACTATTTTTTTCTTATAGGTAATATGCATTGTCTGGAAATTTCTGAGGATAACAAGTTTCGTGTCCGAAAGCATGGGGGGACTTTGCAGAGCTTCCATCACTTCATTGGCTTTTGTTTCCTCACCATAGAAGATCTCATAATTGAAATCGATAACATTTAAAGGAACGAGGGCATCCTTGAGGAGTGCAAATGCTTTATCCTTAAGGTAGCTCTCATCGTCGGTAAAAAAGTAGTTATTATGAAATATTCCCTTTTGAACTTCTGCCTTTAAGTCCCAGTATTTGAGTTTTTTATTCATCAGATTCTTCGGTTAGAAGTTCGAGCTGTTCTTTTTCTTTCATATTTTGTGGTTCTGCAATATCCGTCGCCATGAGTTCACGTATCTGGTGGAGATTGGGAAGATCTTCTATAGAGTTGAGCCCGAAGAATTCGAGAAATCTATCGGTCGTGGCATAAAGGAGAGGTCGCCCAAAGGTTTTCATCCTTCCGGCAATTTTAATGAATTTAACTTCCAGCAGGTTCTTGATATGATATTGAGAATTCACTCCTCTGATGGCATCAACTTTTGGACGAGTAATAGGTTGATGATAAGCGACAATTGCGAGGACTTCGAGTGCGGAAGAGGTCAAGCTGACGTCCTTCTTTTCTTCATAGAGGCGCTCGATCAGGTGATAGTATTGCTTATCTGTTGCAAATTTATAGCCACCGGCAACTTTCCTGATGCAGAATGTGCGTCCCTGGTCGCTGTATTCAAGATTGAGTTTTTCGATAAGGCTTTCTATCTCTTTGCTGTTTTCAATGCTGAGAAATCCTGCTATTTGTTCTGCAGAGATGGGCTTTTCTGATGCAAAAACTAGAACTTCGATAGATTTTTTAATATTCTGTGTCATAATTTATATAAAGAAAATAGTAATGATGCCGATAATCCAGCAGTAGATAGAGAAGTAGTACAACTTTGATCTTTTGATCATTTTTATGAGTACCGCAATGGCGAAGTAACCAACGATCGCTGCAGCGATGCCGCCGAGTATAAAGTTGATTCCCATTGTTCCGCTTGAGATAGCAGAGCTGAGGTCTTTGAATTTCAGAAGCGTTGCACCAAGGATCGCAGGTATAGAAAGAAGGAATGAAAACCTTGTGGCAAGGTCACGGGTTCTGCCAGTAAAGATACCGGTTGTAATTGTCGCCCCGGAACGAGAAATTCCCGGAATAATAGCCACACTTTGTGCAAAACCAACAAGAAGGGATGAGGGTACGCTCATTTTATTCTTTGTTGTATTCTTTATCTTATCGGAAACAAAGAGTACCCCCCCAGTGACGATCAGCATAAAACCAACAAGGAGTGTATTCTCAAATAGAGATTCCAGCTTTTCCTTGAAAGTGAATCCTATAAATGCAGTCACAGCCGAGGCAATGATCAAATGAAGAAGAAGATGATGGGCGTTTTTTATTTTGTCGGAAGCATCCTTTTCCCAGATAAATATCGATTGAATAATTGCCCAGATATCTTTTCTGAAATAGATAATAACAGCGACAAGAGTTCCGAGATGTACGGCAATCTCAAAGAGAACACCCGGATCATTAAATTTCAGAATCTTCTGAAAAATGACAAGATGCCCAGAGCTGCTTACCGGGAGGAATTCTGTCAGTCCCTGAACAATACCAAGGATCAAGGATTTCAGCCATGTCATAGAACATATTCCTCGGGAAGTACTATTTCCGAAATCGGAACAAGTTTAATATTGCTATCCTGCAGATCGATCAGTATCTTTTTCAACTCTTCGAGGCTTTCTTTCTTTGCATGAGAGATAACTACGATTTTATCCTTTTTTGCTGCAAGGTTAAAAATATCATGTGCTTTTGCTGCGGATCTGTCCTCATATTCTCCTGCGTCCAGAAAGATGTCCCTTTGACAGGTTGGGATATTCATATCTTCTGCCAGGGAATATCCGACCGTTTTTGCAGATGTTCTGCTGTCGATAAAATACATATCATTATCTTTAAGAACTTCGAGAACCGGCTTCATCACATACTCATGCTGTGTGGCAAGCGAGCCCATATGGTTGTTTGCACCGATGCAAAGGGGAAGCTGTTTGATAAATTTTTTCATCTGTTTTTTGATCTCGTTCTCGGTCAGATTAACATAGATCGCATCTTTTCCCGGATCATCCTTAGGATAGGTTTCCGGTTCCATAGGCACATGAATAATACTTGCTCTTCCCTGGTTATATGCTTTGTGCATGACCTCTTCGCTGAACGGGAGATCGGGAAGTATGGCAAATGTTATAGATTTATCAAGAGCCAGGAATTCGTCGAGAAGGGGACCGTTAAAATAGCCGAAATCATCGATAATAATAGAAAGTTCTGTGATCTTGTCATAAAGACCGGACACATCATTTTTCAGAATGAGAATATAGTACTTCTTCTCAGCAGGATCGAAGATCTCCATCTCGACCTTGTTTCCATCATCAGATTCATTCACATTGAGAATCTGTCCCCCTTTTTCCTCAATTTTATCTGTTATGAAAATATTACTTATCGTCAAGCTGAGCTGGTTCGAATTGATCGTGATCTCTTTATAGGTTTTACCATCGATTTCATATGTTTTGATGAATTGCTCAGGAATCTCAAGACGGTTCAGCGCATAGTCGATAATGTTACCCACACCCTCAACCTCTGTTGTATCCTCAGGTACGATAAGGGTGCCATCTTTTTGAGGTTTTTGCAGTGCGACGATCACCTGCCAGACAATAAAGACAATAATTATAAAAGCAGCAATTGCAAGTAATCCCTTAAATTTCTGAAGGGCATTATCCTCTTTCTTTTTGGAGGTTTTTTTCTTGTATCTTTTACGTTGATTATTTGCCATATAGACTGAAAATGTTCAGTGCCCATTCTTTGTCAAAATAATTGACAAAGATTTGAGAGGCTTTGAAGTCTGTTTATCAAAATCAGAATAGAACTGATTCATTCATGAAAAATATGGTGAGTAGTTCATATCAAGATGTTTCATAAGGCAAAATCCCAATATAAGACAAATTGCATGAATGATTCATTTTTTGAAAATAAAATATATCAGGAGGAAGCATGATAGAGATCCGTATGCATGGCCGTGGCGGTCAGGGAGCGGTGAAGGCTTCTTTTGTGCTGGCTGAAGCAGCTTTTCAGGGTGGAAAGTATGTTCAGGCATTTCCTCGATTCGGTGTGGAGCGGCGTGGTGCGCCCGTGGAAGCATTTACCAGGATCGACGACAAGCCGGTACAGATCAGATCACAGATCTATTATCCCGATGGCGTGATCGTACTCGATCCCACCTTAACTGAGGTGGTTGACGTCACAAAGGGATTAAAAAAGGGAGGGTGGATTCTTATCAATTCTGATAAGAGTGCAGATTATTATGATTTTGGAGATGAATATAAGGTCTATACTGTTGATGCGACAGACATTGCTGTTCAAAATAAACTGGGATCCCGCACTGCGCCAATTGTGAATACAGCGATTGTTGGTGCGTTTGCCAAACTTACCGGCATTGTAAAGATAGATGCAGTCTTCAAAGGGATTGAAAGTTCTATTCCACGCTCACAGGAAGCCAATAAAAAGGCAGCCAAACAAGCCTATGACTCGATCGTGAGCGAATAGAAAGGATGTGAATATGGTTATTAAATTTCAGAAAAATGATAAGCCGGTAAAGATCACCGGTGCAAAGGATATGCCGCCTATGGCTGCTGCTCTTGGCTCAATGCTTCAAAATAAGACCGGCAGCTGGCGAAATGTTCGTCCGATTATCGATTATGATAAATGTATCAAATGTTTTATTTGCTGGAAGATCTGTCCAGAACCAGCGATCAAAATCGTGGATGAAATACCTGTTATTGATTATGATTATTGCAAGGGATGTCTTATGTGTCTTGAAGAATGTCCCAAAGATGCGATTGATTATGAAAAGGAGGGCAAATGAAAAAGACGATGATGGGAAACTTTGCAGCTTCATGGGGTGCGCAGCTTGCACGCGTGCAGGTTATTGCAGCATATCCGATAACACCTCAGACGCTCATTGTTGAAAAATTATCTGAGATCGTTGCAGACGGCGAACTGGATGCAAAGTTCATCAAGGTTGAATCCGAGCATTCTGCTATGGCTGCCTGTATTGGAGCTTCGGCTACCGGCGCACGAGCGTATACCGCAACAAGTGCCCAAGGGCTTGCTCTTATGCATGAGATGCTTCACTGGGCTGGTCTTGCTCGTCTGCCGATTGTTATGGCGAATGTGAATAGAGCGATGGCACCGGGCTGGTCCATCTGGGCAGATCAAAATGACAGTCTGTCTCAGCGTGACACAGGTTGGATGCAGATCTTTGCTTCAAGTGCACAGGATATTCTCGATTCAACATTACTGGGATATAAGGTGAGCGAGAAAGTGTTACTTCCAACTCTCATTTCTTTTGATGCCTTCTTCCTTTCACATACAATGGAAGTTGTTGACATGCCGGAAATAGAACTTGTTGATAAATTTCTCCCGCCCTATAATCCTGATTACAAATTAGATGTTAAAGATCCACGCTCTTTTGGCGCATTGACGGATGAGCAGTACTACTATGAATTCCGCTATATGATGCAGCAATCCATGGATGAAGCAGTTGGCGTTATCAAGGAAGCAGGGAAAGAATATGAAAAATTGACTGGAAGATTATATGATCTGGTTCATTCTTATAGATGTGAGGATGCGGATATGATCCTCGTAACATCAGGCACGATCGGAGAGACGGCGAACGTTGCAGTTGATGAGCTTCGTGCTGAAGGCAAGAAGGTTGGCAACATGCGCATACGTGTGATCCGTCCTTATCCAAAGAAAGATATTATTGAAACGATCAAAGATGCAAAGAAGCTTGCGGTTATCGATAGAAATATTTCTCCGGGATATTCGGGCATATTCTCACAGGAACTCAAATCTGCTCTGTACAATGAAGTTGATGTGCCTATCCGCTCATATATTGCAGGTCTCGGCGGACGCGATGTCAAGATCGAGGATATTAAGGAATTGGCTTACGATGCACTTAAGAATGACACACCAAATGATTTGATATGGAAAGGAGTCAAACGATGAGATTAACAATTCCGGAACGCGAAATAATGACTCCCGGGCACCTTGCCTGCCAAGGTTGTGGTGGCTCGCTTGCAATGCGCTATGCGCTGAAGGTTTTTGGAGAAGACACCATGCTTTCCATCCCGGCGTGCTGCTGGGCGGTGATCGATGGACCATTCCCATACACAGCTGTAAACGTACCGGTTTTCCATACTGCATTTGAAACTGCAGCAATCATGGCATCGGGTATTAAAGCTGGTCTCATGGTGCAGGGAAAAGAAACGACCAATGTTGTTGCATGGGCTGGTGACGGCGGTACGTTCGATATTGGAATCCAGGCAATTTCAGGTGCTGCAGAAAGAAACGATGATATCACGTATATCGTTTATGATAATGAAGCATATATGAATACTGGTATCCAGCGAAGTTCTGCAACTCCCCATGGTGCGTGGACGACAACAACTCCAGTTAAACACTATAAAAAGGGACCTAAGAAAAACATGGCTGAGATCATGGCAGCCCACCGAGTTCCTTATATTGCCACAGCATCAGTAGGCTATCCAGAAGACTTTTGTAAAAAGCTGGAAAAAGCAAAGAACACGAAAGGCTTCAAATTTATCCATGTCCTTGCTCCATGCCCAACAGGCTGGAAATCCGATCCGAGATATACAATAAAGCTTGCAAAACTCGCCGTTCAAACCAATAATTTCCCGCTCTATGAAATCTTTGATGGAATAACGTATAAGCAGAGTATCAAGGTCAAAGAACGTAAACCTCTTAAAGAATACATGAAATATCAAGGTCGATTCAAACATCTCCCCGAAGACGAGTTGCAATTTTTGCAAGGCTGTGTAGATGAAAATTATGAGCTTCTTACAGTGAGATTTGAATAAAATAAGCTGGAAAATAAGATACAAAGCCCCTTTGCTAAATATCGAAGGGGCTTACCTTTTAAAAAAGAAAAAAAATGTTAATTAAAACTTGACACGCTTTTTTATATGATAATCAATCAGGGTCCTCATAATTCCCTCCTTTACTCTTAGTAGAGTCGAGCCGCTTCCCCGGCGGCTCGTTTTTTTATATATCACAATCAATAATTTCTCTTTCAGATGTGATGGTTTTTATATCCAAAGTATTTCCACCTGAAGAAAAGATAACTGCACCATCTTGATCAGTTCTGAACAACCCTTGTGCGCATTCTTCTAATCTCATAATAATGTTTTTATCAGGATGATTATACCGATTTTTTTCCCCAACTGAAATAACAGCATAGTCGGGTGTGACGTATTCAAGAAATTTTGCAGTCGATGAACTATTACTACCATGATGTCCGACTTTTAAAAGGTCTGAATCAAGAGAAGTGCCCCAATTGTCGATAAGAATGGACTCAACCTCACGTTCGGCATCACCGGTTAAGAGTATTGAAAAATCCTTATACTCAGCTTTTATCACGACCGAGTAATTATTTACATTTGTTTCATTCTTATACTCGTAGGTGGGATGAAGAACTTTAACATGTACGGGTTCAAATTCTTCGAATACAAGTGAAGTATCTGCAAAAATTATCTCGATTTCATTTTTTTCAAGAGATGTTAGCACATCTCCGTACATTTCAGATTCGTATTCACAAAGCGGGAGCAGCACTTTTTCAATATTGACATTTTCTAGAACTGCACATGCACCTCCAATGTGGTCGGCATGAGGATGAGTCAGAACAAGCAGATTGATATGTTTTATCCCATGTGATCTCAAATATGGAACAACAACCATTTCGCCATAATTTTTCTGAAGCGTTTTATCACCAGTGTCTATCAATATGGTCTTACGATCTGGAGTTCGAAGTACGATTGCATCTCCCTGACCTACATCCAGAACAGTAATTTCAAAATCTTTATTCTGGAAAAATCCCGGGACGAAAAGTATCATAAGAATCACAATTGAGAATGAAATGCATTTATAGAGTCTTGTTGTTAAAGTATCTGATTTCTTCCACAGTAGGATCAATAAAACAAGTACAATATAGAGTGCAACAACCTGGAAGATGCTCATATTAAGGAAGTCAAAGAGTAGTATTTTGTGTGAAGCAACAAATCGAGAAATCCCGAAGACTAAAAAAAGCATGAGTTTGTTAGCTGCGGCATATATACTACAAATAGCGGAGAATGGGAAAAAGATAGAGAGTAATGACAGTGGGAGAACAAGTGAAATAAGTGGAATTGCAATGACATTTGCCAGAATGCCACCAAGCGCAAGCGTATGAAAGTAATGGATCGTGAGTGGTGCTAAAGCAAGCTGTACTAACAAGCTAAGAATTACTAGATTTAAAAGCCAAAATAAAATTGAATGATTTTCTCGCAATGGCTTGAGAAATCGGGACAGATATTGAAAGAGAACAAGTATGACAAAGACAGAAATGAAAGAAAGTTGGAATCCAACACTGAAAAGCTGGAACGGATTAATGCAGAGGATTATGAATGCTGCAGCAAAGAGAATATTGATCGTGTTGGCACGTCGTTGAAAAATTTTTGCGAGTAGGACAAGACTGATCATGATGACCGCACGTTGTACCGAAGGCACAGCATGAGCTAAAAGCATATAATAAACGAGGAGAATTATTGTAAACCAACGAGCGAGATTTTTGTTTCGAAATATGATCTGAAAGATTGTTAGAAAAATTAGCGCTATTACGCCAGTATGCAATCCACTGACTGCAAGAATGTGTGAAAGTCCGGAATAGGCAAATTCCTGTTTTAATTGGGCGGGAAGAGAATTTTTCTCACCAAGTAAAATTGCTTTGAGAAATCCAGAATATTGTATAGAATAAAATCTATCGATCCTATGCCTGATCCACTCTCTCGGTATAATAACAGCGTAATAATATAAATTCTTAGTCTCTTTTGTTATTTCGTAACGCGATGTGTAAAGGTAGGATAGACCATGAATATTTTTATTCTGTAGATATTCCCTGTAGTTGAAGCTGTAAGGATTGTTGTTTTTAAGTGGACGGAAGATTGTTCCAGAATATGAAATATGATCACCATAGGATGGAAGCGCTCCCAAATTTTGACTCTTTATTGTTAGGAGTATGTTGCCGGTCGCTGGTACACCCTCGAGATTTGTTAGTTGAGTCATAAAGGTAATTTTATCTGAATATTTAAGCGGTTCTTCAGCAATCGTTCCCTCGATCTGTATGTTTTCACCACCAAGATCCTCGATAAAATATGAAATATGATTTGCGGGACGCAGTTCGGTAATTGTATATCTGAATATTCCGAAAAGAATCAAGAGTATGATAACAAAAATGAGCGGTCGCTTATGGATTATTAGAAGTGTTGATGTGACGACAAGCAGTGAAAGTATCGTTATCCAGACCGGAATCCTCAGAAATGAACCAACAAGCAATCCGGCAATAAAGCAAGAAGTGATTGGAACAAAAGGATGAGAGAATATCTTCCTCATAAAGAACCC
This sequence comes from Candidatus Cloacimonadota bacterium, assembly GCA_016932035.1. Classification (NCBI taxonomy): domain Bacteria; kingdom Pseudomonadati; phylum Candidatus Cloacimonadota; species Candidatus Cloacimonadota bacterium. Next base: position 30,616 of record JAFGDR010000010.1, on the reverse strand, counting down.
ATGAATTCTCTTAATATGACGTATATATCTTTTCTTTTATCTCGTTATCTTTTTCAAGGATCGTCTCAATATCGGGATGAGGAATGTTTTGGATGGAAAGTTCTTTTTCAATAATTTTCGGTATTTCTATGAACTGAATTTTTTCTTTTAAGAATAGATTAACCGCTGCTTCGTTCGCTGCGTTGAAAACGGTGGGAAGGATGCCGCCCTGCTTCCCGACATCAGAAGCGATACAAAGAAGAGGAAATTTCTCAAAATTAGGCTTATAAAACGTCAATTCATGAATTTCAGCCATGTCCGTGTAACGAGCTGTTGCATTGAGCCGGTCCGGATAGCTCAGCGCATATTGTATCGGGATTTTCATATCAGGAAAACTCAGCTGAGAAATGATTGAGCCATCGATGTACTCTACCATGGAATGGATAACAGACTGTGGGTGAATCACCACATCGATTTCATCGAAAGGTACATTAAAAAGGTGATGAGCTTCTATCACTTCCAATCCCTTGTTTGCCATGGTCGCAGAATCGATCGTGATCTTATCTCCCATAGCCCACGTTGGATGCTGGAGTGCGTCTTTGAGCGTGATGTTTTTAAATGCCTCGATCTTGAGATTAGAAAATGGTCCGCCCGAAGCCGTCAGGATGATTCTCCGCACTTGTGATCTGTCCTGCGCACCTTCCAGACACTGCATAATGGCACTATGTTCGCTGTCAACCGGAATGATCTTGCAGTGCTTTTGCTGTGCCATTTCAGAAATGATATCCCCAGCCATAACAAGAGATTCTTTATTTGCAAGCGCGATCGTGTGCCCGGCCTCAATACCCGCAATCGTATATTTCAAACCCGCTGAGCCAACGACTGCATTGAGCAAAATATCATAATCTATATCTTTTAAAAGGGCAAGTAACTCATCTTCACCATGATGTATTTTGTTTGATTTGTTCGATTCACTATAGCCATTCTCACCTGTAATAACAAAATGATCGATAGGAACAATATCTCCGTATTGAATCAGCTGTTCGATCCGGCTATGTGCTGATGCGAGTACGATCTTGAATTCGTCGGGATGATTTTTTACAACGTCGATCGTTGACTGTCCGATGGAGCCGGTTGCACCTATTAACGCTATTTTTTTCATAAGTTATCCTAACAACGTAAAATAAAAGTAGAGGAAAGGAGCGCTGATCAGAAGACTGTCAAAACGATCGAGTATGCCGCCATGCCCGGGCATAAGGTTTGATGAATCCTTCACTCCAAAATCACGTTTGATATTTGATTCGAGAAGATCGCCAAGTTGTCCAAGCAAGCCTACGATAATGCCGAACGCAATGATGTCTAACCACGAGTAGAGCACAAAGTAGCCGAAAATAATAAAAACGAGCTGGTTAAGAATATATGCACTCAGAAAAGCAGTAATGATTCCCGTAATAAAACCTTCGATCGATTTATTTTTGCTTGATTTAAAAATATTCCGATGCTTTCCCAATCGTGCGCCGATAAAGTATGCCATGGAATCGGTCAACCAGATGCATCCATAGAGAATGATAAGAAGAAATCTGCCATGCTCGAGCGCGCGAATCAGGAATATGAATGAGAGCAACAAGGGAATATAGATCAGCGAAAAAACGCTATATGATATCTTATCAATAGCATAATGATCCTTATTAGCAAAGACATCCCATGCAAAAATGATAAAGAAAAAGAGTATAAGAAGCGAGATCACATACATAAGTTGGAAGAAGAATATCGACCAGGTAAGGCATAATCCGCACACGATCAAAAGAGGTAAATGGAGCGTAACATTCTTTTTCTCTTTTGAAAGAAGATAAAACTCCCGAATGCCGAGGATCGTGACAACCGAAAGGAGTATTTGAAGCAGATAACCGCCGAACCATGCACATACCAGCATAATCGGACCATAAACTAATGAACTCAGAACACGAACAAATGCCTTTTTCATAACCTATACACCTCCAAACCTGCGTGAGCGCGTTTGATAATCAAGGATTGCCTGCAAGAACTCTTCCTGAGAAAAGTCAGGCCATAAGGTTTTTGTGAAGTACATCTCAGAATATGCAGTCTGCCATATCAGATAATTGCTGATCCTCATTTCTCCGCTGGTTCGAATAAGCAGATCGGGATCAGGTACGTCTTTTGTATATAAATAATGAGGAAAATCTTCCAGCGAAATTGACGTTGCATTTTCTTTGAGAAGTTGATTGATGCCGTCTATGATCTCGAGACGTCCTCCATAATTCACTGCAACGAGCAGATGAAGTCCCGTGTTGTTTTTCGTCATCTCATATGCATCAGACATTTTTTGTGCAAGAGAGTCAGATACACCATCTCTTGAGCCGATGAATTTAATAACTACATTGCTTTCGTACAATTCCTTGATCTCTTTCATGAGTGTGTTTTCAATAAGTGTAAGAACTGCCTTTGGTTCGTTGTTTGGACGCTTCCAGTTTTCTGTTGAAAAGGCATAGATCGTCAGGTAATTCAGCCCGATTTCTCCGGATACTTTGACGATTCTTTTCACTGCCCGAGTGCCTTCGTAGTGTCCTTTTATGCGTGGCAGGTTCTTTGATCGCGCCCAGCGACCGTTCCCATCCATGATGATCGCAATATGCTGTGGAAGGGGATGTTTTTTGATCTCGCGAATAAGTTCTGATTTTAATTTCATAGCAAAGATAATTGTTGTAAAAGCCCGATGTGCCTGTCAATAAAAGTATGATTGGTTGCTATATCTATTTATATGAGACAAATAAAAAAGGGACACCGTAGAGATGTCCCTTCCTTGTTTGAGGGAGAATGTTTATTTATCCCACGTAGGATGCTTTGCGGGAGGAACGTGAGTTTGTGGTTTATGTAATGTCTTGAGTTTTGCGATTTGGTCCTCGGCAAGAACCGAGTCTATCTTCTCTTTTAAGGTGATCTTTTCTTTCGCAAGATTTGCCCTTTTCAGATATATCTGGTCAATGATCTTACGCGCTTCTTTGTAGTTACCGTCCTGTATTGCATTTTTCTCATCGATCTGAAGCTTGTCGATATCGGCTTTCAAATCGATCGAAACCTTGTGTGAGTCATCCTGATAATCATCGACCTTATCGATTTGTGACTCGGTGAGTTCGAGTTCTTCAGCCAGCCAGAGAGGAAATCCCATGTGTTGATCCCTGCCTTCTGTTCCCTGATTTTTCATACAATGACCTTGGGGGAACTGCTTATGATGCATCATGTTCATGTTTTCGCGAGACTCTGGCATGTATGCATTTTGTGCGAGCAATGGGGTGGCCAAAAGTCCTAAGATTATTGTGAGTACAAGATATTTTTTCATCTGTACCTCCATGTGGTTTTTGATTTCACTTATTTGCATGTTATGATGAGAGGAGATGAAAAAGGTTTAAAAATATTAATTTATTTGTTTTTGTCTGTGTCCCGTTCTTTCAGTTTCTTCCACCAATCCAACCGCTTCTTTATCTCTTTTTCAAATCCAAATTGCGAGGGTTTATAATATTCTTTCTCGTTCATTTTATCAGGGAAGTATTTCTGGTATGAGTAGCCCTCATCAAATTCATGAGAATATTTGTAATCCTTCCCATACCCGAGCTCTTTCATGAGTCCGGTTGGTGCATTGCGTATATGATAAGGAACACTGAGATGACTGGTTTTTTGAGCGTCTTCTGCAGCAGATTTATATGCAGTATAGAGCTTGTTGCTTTTCGGAGCAGTTGCAAGATACACGACAAGCTGAGCCAAAGCAGTATTACATTCCGGCATACCAAGAAAATGAACCGCATCCTTAACTGCTAGTGCCTGAACCAATGCCTGTGGATCAGCGAGCCCAACGTCCTCGGATGCAAAACGAACCAATCGTCGAGCAATGTATAATGGATTCTCACCAGCTTCCAGCATACGAGCGAGCCAGTAAAGCCCTGCCTGGGGATCGCTACCGCGAAGAGATTTATGCAATGCAGAAATGATATTATAATGCTCTTCCCTATCCTTATCATAAAAAAGATTGTTCCGCTCAAGCAATTTCTTGATCGAGGTTATGGTCAGTTTCTCTTTCTGCTTTCCGTATGCTTTAATGATCAGCTCGATCGAGTTCAGTGCGACCCGAGCATCACCGCATGAATAATCTGCAAGGAAATGCAGGATCGTATCATCAAACATGAACTCGTATTCCTTGATCTCGCTGTGAGGGTGTGAAAAACTTCTCTTGATGATGGTGTAGATGTCCTGTTCCTCGAGCATCTGAAGAACGATGACTTTACATCGCGAAAGCAGAGGAGCGATAACTTCGAAAGATGGATTTTCAGTTGTTGCACCAATAAGAACGATCACTCCTTTTTCCACATAGGGAAGAAATGCATCCTGCTGGGCTTTATTGAAACGGTGGATCTCATCCACAAAAAGAACGGTCTTTTTATGATATTCACGCAGATTGTACTCAGCTTCCTTCATCGCATTGCGTACTTCCAGTATTTTGGACATCACTGCACTAAAAAAGATGAACCGGGCTTGTGTCTTGTTTGCGATAATCCGTGCAAGTGTGGTTTTACCCGTTCCCGGAGGTCCCCAGAAGATCAGCGATGTTAATTCATTGTTTTCAATAATATTTCGCAGGATTGTGTCTTTTTCAAGGATTTTGTGCTGACCCACAAATTCATCCAATGTTTGGGGACGAACTCTCTCTGCAAGGGGCATGTCCTTGTAATCGATTTCTTTCTCGTTCTGAAATAATCCGTTATTCATGGCTGAGGAATTCTGTTTTGTACTGGTGATAATTTCCCTGTGCTATGCGTGTGAACTTTTCTTTTGAGAAAAAGGAATCGAGCTCATTTTCAGGTATCACTTTTATCTCATCATGCTCAAAACCATCGTGTGCCGATTCGATCTTTTTAACGACCTCAGTGGAATTCAGGAATGTTTTTGTATAAAAAACTAGTTCGGGCTTGAAATAAACAGCATCTCGTATCAATCCCAAACAAAGGCATTGTTCAATATCACTTTCTGCTAACGATCCTTCCTCAAATAATTCTTTGAAAAGAATCTCGAACGCAGTCAGGGGGTGTGCTTCATCATTTTCGATTGAGAACTGCCCTGCGATAAGATGCCATAACCCTTCACCCATATACACATTATGGCTTCTTTTAACAAAAATAAATTTTCCGTCTGATGTTTCTAAAAAAGTACACAATGCAATAGCATTTGACAGGTACGATGTACCATACACCTCTGCCAATTCAGGATGGGCAAAGTTTGTTCCCATCAATTCTTTAAAATTTGTGTGCGAAACATAAACGATCAGAAGTCGACCCCTCTTTTCGTAATTTTCAAGCCGGTATATGGGACCATTAAAGAGCAGCTTATTGTTTTCATGGGCACATTGAAGTTCCTTGTCCCAGTTAGATTCTATTAATCCGAGAGTCTTATCATCATATGAAAGTGTGCAGGTTGTACGAACGATTTTCAAATCGTGGCGATAAAAAATACCGGACGCTAAGACTTCAAAGGATTTCATAGTTTGTGAGAATATATTCCCTGGATAGTATTAACGTCATAAATGTTTTTTACGAAATCGGCTGGCAGGAATTCCCATCTGGTTTCTGTATTTGGTAACAGCACGGAGAGATACCTCAATCCCCTGTTCATTCAACAAGTCCATGATTTTCTGGTCACTCAGGGGCTTTTTCTTGTTTTCGTTCTCGATGATCTTTTGAATTTCCTTTTTAATAAGCTGAGATGAGAGTTCACCGATCTTGCTCGTAAAAAACCATTTCATAAGATACACACCGAGTGGAGTTTCGATGTAGTAGTTATTCACAACACGACAGATTGTAGAGACATCCCGTTTGATCTTTTTAGCTACATCCTCATATGTCATTGGCTGAAGGATTTTTTTCCCTTCTCTGAAAAAAGCAGGCTGCTGACCGATAAGCTCATCGGTGATCCTGAGGAGTGTTTCGCGTCTCATCCAGAGTGCTTTCACAAAATTCTCGGCTGCAATAAGTTTTGATTTGATATATCTCAGTGCATGCTTTTTATCTTTGCTTTGTTCGAGGATACGCTGCGCATAGTCTTTGTTTACAACAATTTCCGGGATATATGTGTCGTTTACAATGATTTCGAGATCACCATCAATTTCTTTGATGATGATGTCCGGTTTTATATAGGAAAGCGTATGATTTGTTACCCGGCTCCTGGGCTTTGGATCGAGGTGACTGATGATATTTTTTATTGTGATGAGTTCTTCAAAGGAGATGTTATATTTTTTTGTCAGTTCTTCGAACTTATGGTTTTGAAGAACATCCAGATCATCCTCTATAATGGAGGTGATAACCGGATGGTTTGAAATTTCATTATCGAGCTGTGCGAGCAGGCATTCTGCAAGATTCCGTGCCCCTATCCCTCGAGGATAGATATCCATGATCATTTCATGTATCTGCTCAGCCCTTGCTTCAGAAAGCCCATATGATTCATACAATTCTTCGAAAGGGGTATCGAGATAGCCGTTGTCGTCCAGGGTGTTTAGTATTGAATCTGCGAAATCATATTCGACAGGGGAGAGGGGAAGTTCTCGAACCTGCTCAGTAAAATGATCCCAGATATTTTCTTTTGATGTTTCAAATTCTTCATTATCCCGGGAAGCGCGTGATTTGTCCTGGCGCTCATAACTGAATTGTTCATTCGACACATCATCGATGTCGTTTATGATCTTATTGAGCTGTTGTATTTGATCCGCAAGGTCGCCGTCATCATCTGATTGCTGGAACTCATCCATCTCATCTGGAATATCGGGATTCTCATTGCCCCCATCTTCGGAACTCAGATCCTGTAGGAAAGGATTAAGGCGGAGTTCTTTTTTCAGTACCATTTCCAGTTCTTGAATGGGCTTCTGAATAAGCTCCGCAGTGATAAGCATCTGTGGGGAGAGCTTGAGCTTTTGTTGCATCTGCTGAGATGTTCTAACGCCGACTTTCATCCTGTTCATAATTCTTATTTGAAAAATAAATGTGTGGTTGTCAATAATTATATTTTGGAATGTATTTTCTCAATATTTCATGGTTTTTTATTTGCTGAACTATTATCGTTTATTTCTAAAGCAAGTAAATAAATTAATTTCTAGCACGTCAGATGAAACGCTGCAATGATTTGTTTCCCTGAATTCAGCAAATGGTTAAAAACATCTATTGCACTCCTGGTATCTTTTATGATAAGGTCTATATCGTTTTGGTGACAAAGCTCAATGACTTCATCATCAACCTTCATCAAACCAAACTTGCCCGTTCCAACGATGAATACATCACATCTCTCTTTTTTGAGAACAGGAATATCTTCAAGAGAGAGGTGGTGTGAGCGTTTCCTCCACCACTCGGACTGTACTTTGTCGTTATGTAAGATCAGGTCATGTGTGTACGAAATCCCGTCTATGACCATCTTTCCAAATTGATATATTTCGATTCTCATGAAAGTTAACAAGAACGAGTTGCTTGGGGTGTCAAGAAAATGCATACAAAATTTGACAAACATATGGAGAATAAAATCTTTATTCTTACCATGCCATAATAAGCAAAAACAGGGAGCTATCATGGAATTAAAAACGGTGAAATTGGTCTTTCCAGAGGGTTGCAACATAATCCTGGGACAGTCACATTTTATTAAGACCGTCGAGGATATTTATGAGATCATGGTTAATGCAGTGCCGGGCATCAAATTCGGGCTGGCTTTCTCAGAAGCATCCGGTCCGTGTCTTATACGAAAAGACGGCACAGATGAAGAACTCATAGATGTCGCAGTCGAGAATCTTGAAATGATTGCATCAGGGCATTGCTTTTTTCTTGTTATGAAAGATGCTTTCCCGCTTAATGTATTAAACAGCCTGAAGCAGTGTTTCGAGGTGGTGAATATCTTCTGTGCTACGGCAAATCCGGTTGAGATCATCGTTGCTGAATCTGAACAGGGCAGAGGTATTTTAGGAGTCATCGATGGCTTTTCACCGAAAGGTGTCGAAACGGTTGAAGATGTGGCAAAGCGGAAAGAATTTCTTCGAATGATAGGATATAAGCGCTGATGAGATTGTTTTTCGCTATTGATTTTCCTGATGATCTGAAAACACGATTGGCAGATAATATTGAAATTCTCAAACAATTTATACCCAAAGGGATCAAGTGGGTCGACCAAAAAAATCTTCATGTGACCTTTAAATTTCTAGGCGATGTAAACGAACGCATCCTTGAAGATATGTATGAGTCAGTCAAAAAAGTCACTGACAGACACGCGCCTTTTACGATCTCATTTACACAAGCTGAGATGATACCCAATCCGGAAAACCCGCGTTTGATATGGTATGACATGAACGATGATCAGCATGCAGCTTCAAAGCTTTTCGGAGATATTGAGAGGACTCTCTACGACCTTGGATTTCATAAGGAAAAACGACCTCTTGCTTTACATACAACGCTTGGAAGGATTAAGTTTGCACGAAACATTCCGTGGACTACGATTCTTCCTCATCTTAAAATTATCAATGCTATAGTTGATTGCAACGAGTTGACATTATTTAAGAGTACACTCACACCATCAGGTCCAATATATTCAATTCTAAAAAAATTTCCATTTAATAATACAGAAAAAAACGGAGGTACGATATAATGAAAAATGAACAAAGCAAGGAATCCCTTGATACTGCGATGGGGCAGATCCGTAAAAAATACGGTGAAGGCTCGATCATGCGTCTTGGCGATGGAGCACGTATTGATATTGAGACAATTCCAACCGGTGCGATCAACCTCGATGCTGCTCTTGGCGTTGGAGGAATTCCACGTGGCAGGATAACAGAAATTTACGGTGAAGAAGCATCAGGTAAAACAACGCTGGCTCTACATATTGCTGCAGAAGCACAGAAAATGGGAGGTGTGATAGCCTTTATCGATGCGGAACATGCACTCGATCCATCTTATGCGCGCAAACTTGGCATCAACACGGATGAGATGCTTATCTCTCAACCGGATAATGGTGAGCAGGCACTTGAGATCGCAGAAACTCTGGTTAGAAGCAATGCGGTTGACCTCATTGTTGTTGACTCGGTTGCAGCACTGGTTCCTCAAACTGAAATCGAAGGTGATATGGGTGATTCCCATGTTGGGCTTCAGGCACGTCTTATGTCACAAGCACTGCGTAAGTTAACGGGCATTATCAATAAATCGAACTGTGCCCTGATCTTTATTAATCAGACACGTATGAAAATCGGCGTGACTCCCTATATGAGTCCGACCACAACAACTGGTGGTGTGGCATTGAAATTCTATTCCTCGGTTCGTATAGAAGTAAAATCAGGACCAAAGATCAAGAGCTCTTCAAATGAAATTCTCGGAAATGTTATTTGGGTGAAGATAGTTAAGAACAAACTCGCCCCACCATTCCGTTCAGTGCAATTTGATATTATTTACGGCAAGGGAATCTCCTCACTCGGCATTATTATCGACGAAGCTGTAAATGCCAAGATCATTCAGAAAAAGGGATCATGGTATTCCTATGATGGCACACAACTCGGTCAGGGAAAAGACCAGGTCAAGGACTATCTTGTCGAGAATCCCAAGGTCAAAGATAAGGTCGAAAAGCAAGTAAAAAAGGCGCTGGGAATCGAAACGCCTGCCAAGAATGAAGATAACAAGGATAAGCAAGAGAAAAAATAGACGCTTATATGATATTTTCATCGATGATGAACCGATTATGTCGGTTTCATCAAAGAAGGTATTAGATAAATTCGGGCTGGAACCGGGATTGGTCATCCAGCCCGAGGAGTTTTATGAGGTTAAAAAAAACATAGAACTCTTCGAAGCAGAGAATATCCTTCTTCAATTTTTAAGCTATAGGTTCCGATCGAAAAAAGAAATTCAGCAAAAACTCAGAAAAAAAAGGATATCACAATCCGCAATCGATCAATTGATCGAGAAGTATGAACAGAAGGGGTTTATCAATGATGATAATTTTGCTGAATCCTATATACTTGATCTCATCTCCCATCACCCGCAGGGAAGTTATTCGATAAAGCAGAAGCTAAGGCAAAAGGGAATTTCCAATGAGATCATTCAGAGATTGAGCGAGGAATACTTGTCTCAAGAGAATGAATATGACATGGCAGTAAAGGAACTTACGAAAAAAAAATCAAAATATATGAAAATGGAACATCATGAACGTCGTAATAAGGCATTGGCTTTTTTGCAGAGGAAAGGATTTTCATATTCCTGCGCAAGGGCATCGGTTGAGGAAGTTCTGTCTGGATCTGAAGAATCTTGAAGACTAATTAATCATAATTTTTTGTAGTTTCAATATTATATTCTTTTGATGAACATATCTTTATAAACTCAAGAATTTATCATTTGATACTTACATTGAATATTCAAAATAATCCTCTGAGAAAAAGAACGTAAGTTATTCTTCAGCTTCCTGTATGACTTTTATAGCTTCGATATTCATGGTTCGACGTGCTGGAATGAGTGTTGTAAGAAGTGTAATAGCAAGAGAAACAAATGCCACAAGTACCAGATCAATAACTTCGATCTTTACAGGTAATGACTGAAAGGGCATTCCCGAAAGAGGAATTTGTATAAACTGCCACTTCATCTGAGCAAAAAGAAGACCGAGCGAGACGACAAAACCGGCAAGTGTACCGATTACATAGATATATAATCCATTATAAATGAATATTTTCATGACATCTTTTTTCTTTGCGCCAAAGGATTTTAAGATACCGATGTCCTGCCGTTTCTGTGCAACAAGTTTTAGATAGTTGCCGATCATATTGAATGCCGCAATGAGGAAGATAAGTACAAGCACAAGGAACATGATCTTTTTCTCGAACCTGATAGCTGTAAAAAGATGTTTTTCAAATTCCCGCCAATCGAGAACATTATATGAGTTTCCAAGCTCTGACCTAAGGTGTTTTGCAACATGAAGCGATTTTTTAGGAGAAGTCGTTTTAACTCCGAGGTAAGAAATACGATCATCCATTTTTTGGAATTGCTGAAGCACACGCAGGTCTGTATATGAATATTTCATGTCATATTCTGGGATACCTGTATAGAACAATCCAACGACTTTCAATGCTTTACTTTTTGGCATTAATCCAAAGGGGGTTGGCTGATCTGCGATCGGGGAAGAGAGTGTAAGTTCATCACCCCAATTCACACCAAGTATCAAGGCGAGATCGGAACCGATAATAATGCCTTCCTCCAGCTCCTGCTGATTCGGTGCACCAATATAGATCCTTTTCATCAAATTCGCGATTGTATCATGACGTGCGAGTTCTATGCCCTGGCATATAGTTCCGCTTACTTTCTTATCATGAAGCAGCATAAGCTCAGCTTGAACGATAGGGCTAATTCCTATTATCGATTTGTCTGATATTTTATTTTCAATCTGCTGCCAATTTGATATCGGTGAATAATCATGCGAGAAAATCTTTATTTCGGAATGGAGTCCTATAATGCGCTCTGTGATGTCATCTTCCAAGCCGTTCATGACTGACATCACAACGATCAGTGCAAAGACCCCGAGGAAAATCCCTATTACTGATATAACATTTTCGAATGAGAGCGATTTGCGATTTTCCGACCTGAGATATGTACGGGCAAGACGTGTATAGTATGTACTCATGAAGGACGTTCCCAGGTTATTTTCTGTGTATGTAGTATATATTTGAATAAGCCGATGAGAGCAGCGTAGTTGATAATTGTAAGGTAAAATGGAAGAGTGATAATCTTTGGCATTTTTTTATTTTTGAAAAACAATATACCGATCATTGCTAATGCATAAAACAGAATTTGAAGAAGGAGAAATACCTTAAATCCTTTAATCGGGATGAAAATATTTGATAAAAGTAATGAAAGCATAAAAAGGAAAGAAAAGCTTCGAAGAAATTTGTGTGAGAGAAATTCAAAAGCGATCCTACCGCGGAAAGGATTGAGTAATTTTCTGAGAAGGAAGAGCTGTTGGAAATTTCCAACTGAGATACGAATTCTACGTTTCATCTCACCACCAACAGATGTAGTAACTTCTTCAATTCCGATTGCAGATGGCTCATAAACTGCACGTTTGTTTTGCTCGACTCCGTACATAGGAAGTATATAATCATCATTGATTGCATTGTGAGGAAGTGTTCTTACAAGAGATTTTCTCATAGCATATAATGCGCCGTGAGCACCGAGGATCGAGTAAAACTTACTTTCATTTGTTTTCAGGTTCGTTTCATAATGCCAATAAAATCCTTCACCCTCTGCACGGGATGTTGAGGAGGAATCTCTGAGAATATAAAGTCCTGAGACGCTGCCTATATTTTGATCTTTAAATGGGGAGATAAGATTTTTAACAGCATTGGCTGCAAGCATTGCAGAGGCATCAGAAAAGACAACGATTTCTCCTTTGAGTTGAGGTATTGTTTTATTGATGACGCCGGTTTTACCTTCCCGAATTTCATAGGCAATAAGCTTGATCTGTGAAGCGTAGAGCTCTGCGATCTCATTTGTTCGATCATCTGAGCCGTCAGAAGCTACAACGATCTCGATCTTATCTTTCGGATAGTCGAGTTCCAGTGTATTGCGGATCTTTTTTTCTATAATATGTTCTTCGTTATAAGCAGGTATAAAAAAGCTGATTGAAGGCAGATTTTCATGATTTGCTAGATCTTGTTCTGAGTATGTAACATAGTGTTTTGGTACAAGCTGTGACAGGAAAAGGATGAGTAGAGGGTAGCCGAGATAGACATAAAAAAGTACGATTGCCGATATCCAGAAAGTAATGATCCATCCCATATTATTCGTACCTTAATTTCCAGATAGAATCGTATAGTTTATTACCCAGAATTCTCTGTATGACATATTTCATATCCTGCTTGAACTTCATAGATTTCCATACACGTTTGTCCTGTATTACTATTTTTTCAAATAATTCCAGAGAATAGTTGCGTTTTATTGGAACACGTCCAAGCGAAAAGGGATCTGTGTTTTCGTCATTTGGATGATAGACGGAGGTGCATATGCTTTTATACCCGGCTTCGTGTGCGAATTTCAAGATTTTTTTATTGCCACGACCTCCAGGTAACGAAAGACTCAAAACAGGTTTGTTAATAATGTCTTCGAGTTGCCTTTTTGATTCTTCGAGTTCAAAGCGCAAAGCATGATCCGGAAGATTGGGTAAAAAGGCATGATTTACTGTATGCGATCCTATCTCCATATCTTTTTCTGATAGAGAATAAATCTGCTCTTTTGAAAATCCTCTTCCCAAATCAATTAGAGAAGTTGTGATAAAGAAAGTCGCTCTGAAGTTATATTTTTCAAGTTCGGGCAAACAATAGATATAGTTATTTGCATACCCGTCATCAAATGTTAAACCGAACTCCTTCGTTTCTCGTAAATTCTTCTGATCCTTTATTGATAAGAAATCACTAACTGAAATTGCATGATAATTGAGCTCATTAACGAGTGCCATTTGCTGTTTAAACTGCTCTTTTGTTATTGTATAAGGATCGCCGTTCGTAAGGATATCATGATACATAATGAATGGGACCGGTTGAGACATGACACTATTTTGAGATAAATTCGACCGGATTGAGAAAAGACTCTGCCACTTCAGTTGTTCTTAATTCCTCGACATCGCTTGTATGGAAATAGATAAGCACATCATGCGTTCTGTCAAAATCCTGGTTTCTGCAGAAGTCATAATTGGTCTGCATTTTATGTTGAAGTGTATATTTAATATCGATTTCCTGAGAGTAAGGAGGCCAAAGCATGAGAGTTACATCGTTTTTTTGTATATAATATCCGAACTGACTGAGATCCCAGAATGGTTTTATTGCAACCATAACTCCACCGACCACATTACTTGCATCGACCCAGCGTGAAAGGTTCTGATCGAAAAGCAGCTTGCGCCCCTGATTGCGTACTTCCGACTTCTCAACATCAGACTGATAGATCATTACAGGTAGGTTCATCTGCACACCAGTGTTTGGCGAATAAACCTGGGTAATATCCTCTGAATAAGGCACATAGAGTGCTGCGGACTCGATAGGGGCGGTCTTGGAAAAAATGAAATTTAATGTGACTTCAACAAAACTCTGTTCTGCAAAAGCAGTTATCAAAGCTTCATACTTACATAGATCATATCCGCTATTACTTCGAAGATATCCGTCAGCCTGAAATGTTGTGCGAAGGGGTCCAGCTTCTATCATTTCGATTGAGTAGGTGGAATAGTCGAATGAGCTTTGATAGAAAATTCCATTATGTGTCATGATAATATCTTGATTTTCTGAAACAAGTTCATTATCTGAAAAATAGCCATCGTCATTTGAATCCAGCCACACTTTATCCAAAAGTGTAAAATGATTTTTACTCAGGTTGAAACGGAACTTTCCTGTGCTTATCTGTATCACGTCTTCTTTATAGCGGACGGTAATAACCGATTTAAAATTCATTTTTGCGAGATCTTTTCCAAAGAGAAGCAAGAACTGTTTTTCCTGATTTGATTGAAAGTCTGCCTGGAAATCGAGCTGTGCCTGCTTAAAACTGTTATCCTGCCAGGTGTTTAGAGGTTTTATCTGGTAAGGAATGTCGTGCCCATCTGGCCCTTTAAGGAGCATCGTTGTTTTATCGAAAACTTTTCCCTGAGGGAAGTCTACATTGCCTGTACAAGGCGTTTGCCTTAAATCAATTTTATTCGGATTTTTTACCCTGAATGTTATTGTATTTCCTTCTGAATGAAATGTTTTTGATATCTCATATTCGGGCTGGGTTGTGATGTTTTTTACTTTCTGCTGAGTTTGAGCAGGGGTAACATATACCTGCTTATCTTCATATTGAGAACTAATCAATTTTACATCATCCACATAAATTGTTTCATCCTGGGATGGTTTCCATCGGAAAAAATTGAGATCAACGATCTTATCTACATTCACTTTGTCCGACATATCATCAATAGCTATTGAATACGTATTCCATTTCTGTGGCTCAAGATAGAGGTCATATTTGAATCGGTTCTCACTGCGGTCTTTTATCTGAAGTATGATCCTAACTTTCTTTTCGGATGGATTATATATTTCGAAATTCAGGGCTTCGAAGTTTGACCACCGTTTTGGGAAATACTGCAAGAAAAGTTTTGGTGCTGAACCTCTATTAGCGAGGAATTCAACTTTTCCCGATTGGTTGCCGCTGGAAACATATTGATTCGATTGATAGAGTATAACATCTTCATATCTCCACTTTTGCAACTCTTCTGGCGTCTCAAAATCGCTGAGCATGAAGTAGCCTTCTTCAGGATTATAACCTGCCTGCTCTGTTTCATCAAAAATATCTCCAGCATCTTCGATTGTATCATATACCTTGTTTTGAATGGGTGAGAATAGTTGAGAGATGTAAGGGAAAATATTCAAAACGTGGAAAACGATGATGACAATCACAACGATGATAATTGAAATAAAATCTCGTGTATAAATTTTCATGATATTACTCTTCTTTGAAGTATTTTAATGCATCTCGTAAAAATATGCCCTTATAGTCATATTCTCTTGCAAGTCTCAATGCAAGTTCGATCTTTGCCCGGACTTGTTCATGTAATGTTTCATTTTTTGTATAAGGGGAGGTGCCAAGCCCTAGCTCATTTGAATGGAACATAAAATTTACCCACTGGAGTCCTGATTCAAATAAATTTCGAGCTAAAGTTTCAAAAACGTTAACAGGAATTCTTACATCCGACGGGCGGAACATCATGTCGCCAACTCCCTTGTAACCAAGAGGATACGCAAGATTTCTTATGATCGTTGCTCCTTTTATATTATGAAGCGAATCTCCCTTTATACCAGTTACGGGAACTTCGAGAATATATCTTAGCTTTTCATCAATTTCCTTCTCATAAATATCCTCCTTCGAAGGGAAGTAAGGAGTGTTAGGAATTTTATCAATATTATGAGAAATTGTCTTTTTGATACCTTTAACTTTACCGATAATCCCAACTGGTGCCAAAGAGCTGTCGGCTAAATAGTCATGTCGATGCAGCCAAAGGAGGGTTCTTTCGTCAATACCCCATTTACCCGCACGATGAGATCTTGGAGTAATACCGAAGTTCTTTTCAATTGCATCATGAAGGGATTGCATTTTCTGGTCAAATAACTCTTCAGGCAATTCTGCTTGGATTGCTTCGAGAAGTGATTCTTCAACACCAAATTCATTGGCTTTATAATAGGGGGGTGCACTCCACACATGTAGGTGATGCCCGATCTCGCAGAGATCTTTCTCAAGATATCGTCTCAATATATTTACCGATTCATTCTTAGTCGCAATCTCGTACGTGACCAGGTAGGTAGGTTTCATGTCATATTTATCACAAAGTTCCTGCAGGTAATGAACACCAAAAATGTTCGTCACTCTGTTTTCTTTGAATGAAAACCAATCAGCCTCTGTGTCTACCGTTATAAGAAAGTACTTCATATTCTCTTTTTATTTTTCAATGTATTTTTATATACATCAATCGTATCATCAACCATTTTATCCATAGAAAAGAATTCTTTAACTCTTTGTTGTCCATTTTTTCCGAAAAATTCACACCTTTCAGGATTACTCAGTAATTGCATTATCTTTTCTGCTAGCTTTTCGGGTGCTTTTGGAGGAACAAGATAACCTGTTTTTCCATCTTCAACGAGTTCTGGGTTTCCCCCGACCGATGTCGCAACCACTGGTTTTCTTAACGCCATTGATTCAAGAATGACATTCGAACAACCCTCAATTAAAGATGTCAGAACACTAACATCCACAGAAGCAACGTTATCAAGATAATTATTTGAATGATCGAGAAGGATGACCTTATCTTGTATGCCAAGTATATCGACTTGCGACTGCATAGCTTCATCACTCATTCCATCTCCCATCGCAAGAAATTTAACCTTCTTGTGCTTAGATAGGATGATTTTTGCTGCTCTGAAAAACGTCATATGGTCTTTTATTGGGTCATTTCGTGCGAAGATTCCAACGAGCCTTTCATTTTCATGTAAATGGAGCATTTGTCTTACAGGGATGTCGGATATATGGGACAGAATGTGTTCAAGGTCGATGCCATTGTAGATTGTATGAATCTTCTGAGATGCGATGTGTTCTCCATCCGCTAGAAATGGAATGATAGATTTTACATTAACGATTATTATATCTGTGATCTGTGCGAGTATTCTGTCGACTAATATGTGGAATGGATTTTTCCAGGTATCAACACTCCTCAAAGAACAAATTATACCCGGAGTATGTGCACAAAAAGCTGCGATTCTACCGTAAACATCGGAAGTAAAAAGATAAGTATGAACTATATCAAAAGCATGACCTTTTATAATTTTATATAATGATAGTAATGCTTTAGTATCGAAAAATCCATGCTGATTTATCGAATATAGCGGAATTCCCAACTCTTCGATTTCATTAGCAAGTGAAGATCGTGCGCCATCTAGACTGCACAATGAAATGTCAAATGACGATCTTGGAAGACGCTTTATAAGCTCGATTATCTGTCGTTGTGCCCCCCCGGGATCAAGGTGGTCGATTACAAGAAGGAGTTTTATTTTTTGTTTCTTTATGACTTGTTTACCATAAAGCCTGATGAGCATCTGTTCTGTATTTCTCGTCATAATCTGAGAAGTGAAATGCTTTTGGACAGATGACTGAGCTTTGTTAGCAAAAATATCTGCTTCATCGGGATGCTCAATATAATATTCGATCCTTTGAGTTAATGCTTCAACATTATTTGGTTCAATGATAAATCCATTTCTTCCATCTTTAATTATGTCTGAATTGCCTCCCACATCTGTTGCAATAACTGGAATTCCAGAAGTCATAGCTTCGAGAAGTGTAATAGGAAAACCTTCACGCTCAGAGGGAAGAATAAAGAGATCGAGGATCTGGTATAATTCAGGTATATCGTTCCGGAATCCAGCAAAAATAACATGATTTTCCAGACCAAACTCACGGACAATTTCTTTTATCTGATCTTCAGTTGGACCACTGCCAACAAAAAGCACTTTTATGTTTGGATATTTTGTTATTAATTTCTGTAGTGATTGAAGAAGAACTTCATGTGCTTTTGCTGGAACAAAACGCCCGAAGAGTCCAATCACAAAATCAGTTGGGATAAAACCAAATTCCTTCCTTTTGTCTTCTTTATTGATTTCAACATTAAATTTCTTTATGTCGATACCGTTATTGATTACTTCGAATTTACATGGTGGAATATGAGATCTGTTTTGATGGAATGCTTTTACACTTGTGGATACAGCGATGATCTTAGTTGAGATCTTGGCAAGAATCTGGTCAATGAGGTGATAATACCAGGGACGATTTTCATCTGTTGTATGTTCTGTTGCAATAATTACTTTTACTCCGGAGATGAAAGCTGCAATCCTTCCCCAAAAATTAGATGTCCATAGATGAGTAATGACAATATCAATATGTTTTTTTTTGATCAGTCTGCTAATTTTAAATATGATGAACGGATCGAGTTTTGGTAGCTTGTGTAGGGGTATAACCTTTATACCTGCTTTTTCTGCTTCATGTGCATAGGTGCCCTTTTCATTCAGGCAGCAGATGGTTACGTTGAATTGTATTTTGTCTGTATTTTTTGCCAGATCTATAACAACCCGTTCAGCTCCTCCCTGATCGAGTGACCAAATGATATATAGGACGTTCAGCTTGTTCATCACAGTTGAGCTTGATTAATAAAGATCGAAACCAATTCCCGAATATTCTTTTTGATATCAAATTTCTCTTCTACTAACTTGCGTCCATTTTCAGTATACATAAAAGATTGTTCTGGATTACGTAGCATTTCGATTATTGCATCAGCTAGTTGAGCTGAGTTTCTTGGTTCAACAGTCAAACCTGTAACATGATCAATAATAATCTCAGGTACACCAGAAACTGTTGTAGAAATGACAGGTGTTCGCATTGCAAGTGCTTCGATCATAACATTTGGAATACCATCACGATCCCCATTTTTAGATATAACGCATGGAAGTACGAACATTCGCGCTTTATTGAACATTTCAAAGATATATGATTGGGGTTGCATGCCCATCAGAGAAACGCGGTCGGTTAGATTTAATTGTTCAATTGTATTGCTTAGTGATTTTCTGTTCGGGCCTTCGCCAACAATAAGGCATTTGATATCAATTCCACGATCTCGCAACAATGCACATGCTTCAAGAAGGAAAGGAAATCCCTTCTGTTCACATAAACGCCCTATAGAGAATATCAGATTCTCTTCGATATTCTTATTTACTTTAGGTAATGTCTCAAAATCGATGCCGTGATAGTTAAGGAATATATTATCATTCACTCTTTGATCGAGTAGTGAATCCAGATATCGCTTGTTGTATCCAGTGCATGTTGCTACGAATTCAGCACGACGCACTTTTTCTTTAAGCATAGGATTCGGCAGAAAAATGTCCCATGCATGGGCAGTAAAGCTAAAGGGAATGTTCAGGATAGTGGAGATTATAATAGCACTTGTGGTCGGGATTGTTGCCCAATGTGCATGGATATGCGAGATACCTTTCGAGGATATCTGTTTTGCATAATATAGCGAAATGGGGAGTATTCCAAGAGATTTTTTCAGGAATTCAAAAGATGAGATGTTTTTTTTAACTAAATAGGCTAGAAGATTAAAGCATGTAAAGGGTTTTTTCCATAGAAAGAAAATAAGTGATTTTATGATTGGAATTGAAATTAGAGAAGAGTAATGTGTATTGCTCAGGAATTGCTGAGCAAGGGGGTGTATGACTTTGTCTTTACATTTTTTAAGAGAAAATATTTCTAAAATGATATTGTTTTTTTTTAGTTCTATAACTTCTCTCAGTATGAAGGTTTCGTGAGTTTCCGGGAATTGTGATAGGATATAAGCTATTTTCTTATGCGGTTTGTGCATTGGTTTGAGCTCTCTCTTTGTTTTTGTCTATCATTTCCTGTGTAATGATCATTTTCAGTCGTTGCATAAGTGCTGCGATAATCCAGAATTGACCAGCTATTTCGAGAGAATTCATTCTAGAGCCAAACATACAAGCAACTGCAAGCCCCACAATTCCGCCTAAATATCCTATTGAACATCCTTTGAAGAAAGGATCCTTTGTGTGTCGGAAGACCCATAAAGTAGTTAGAAAAACAATTACAAGGAGTGATAGAAAAACCAACAAGGCGAATAGCCCCATTTCAGAAGCAATTCGGAGATATGTATTGTGGGCATCACGAGGTATTTCAATTTCAGAATAATCCATTATATAATAGTTGAATGTGCCGAAACCAAAACCTAGGATCGGGTTTTGCTTTATCATGTTCAAAGCACCTTTCCAGATAATGATTCTATCTGAAGCACTTTTTTCAACTTTTTCTTCAACCGATTGCTCAAGATAGGATTGCTCGCGGGTAAAAGTTGATCTGAATCTTCCTTCAATACTTTCAGGAAGTACAGACGGATTAATTATTATCAAACCAACAAGCAGAATTCCAGGAATGATTAACTTTTTGCTTTTTGATAATATTGTAATAAACAATGTGCCCGTAGCAAAAGCTAACCATGTACCTCTTGAGTATGTTACATGAGCTCCCCTTGCACATAATAAGTAAAGAAACATGAAGAACCAACTGCGAATTCTATGAGCATTATAAATAAAAACACCTAGAAGTAAGGGTCCATAATTTACGAAAAATGTTCCAAGAGTATTCGGATTTCCAGCGATACCTCCTATTCTTGCCTTTGTCCATGTTGATACATTACCGATGTTAGCATGTTCTCGAATAGTAATCAGTGCAACAACAACAGCAGCAATCATTATAATAACCAAACACTTCTTAACAGATTCTTTATCACGAATATTGTTTACGACAATAACATACAAGAACATTGGAACATACCAGCGCCAGAATGAGAATATTACATTTCCACCTCCGACTTGTTCAAGAAGAAAACTACCTTGAACAAGAGAAATCAGACCCATTAATGCAAACAACAATAAGGGAAAATTAAGGGGAGTACGAGCAAAAAATCGTTCTTCAGTCGACTCATGGCTGATAAACCAGGAGAAGAAGGTGATGAGAAGTAGAACGTTTGTGAAATTTATTGCTGTAGAAAGGTCACCGATTATAATCTTGCTAAAAGGAACATATAATGTAATTGCAAAAATGGGAAGTTCAGGTTTATTTAAAGAGAAAAAAAACAAAAGGACCAGTGTTAGATAGCAAAATCCAATGAACATTCTTGATTCAATATCAAGATAAACAACCACTGCCTGGAGAACTATAAAAAAAGATACAACGAAATAAAATAGTCTCGTGTTCGAAACTGGCTGATAATAGGGGTTAATCTGATATCTTGCCGGATATGTTAATGTTCCTTGACTTGCCATAATATAATTAATTAAAGAATTTATGATGTTTTCAAAAAGATAATATTATTACTAATCTTTTTATCGTAAAAATATTATCTTTCCATGTTAGGAATAACACCAACGACAGGGACACTGAGGAGTCTTTCGATATCAATAGGTTTTTTGACATAATCTTTCAGATAATCAACCATGATTGGTAAGCCAATTGCAATAAAAAGTGCAAAGATGAATCCAATGAGCCTTGTCCTCATTGTACTTGAACCTGTTGGTCGATCTGGAACTTGGGGAACATCGACAACCTGAATATCACTTTTCACAAGCCTTTCCCATACGAGAATTTCTCTAAGCTTATTATACCATGCGTTGTAGTTCGCTCTGCTGGATTTAACTTCTGAGGACAATCGCGCGAGTTCGGGATCGACTTGTTCAATTTCCCATTCTTCTCGATAATCATAGTGAAGAGGAATTCCAATATACTCTTTATATTTAAGATAGTTATCTTCAGCAGCATTTAATTTTTGTGATGCAGTCTCTAATTCCTCTTCGATGAATTTCCTTGCAGATATAGCATCTTCCTTGTTTTCCTGTAGGTTCATACCCTGCCATAGTGTTATATATGCATTTACTAATTGATAAGATATTTCGGGATCCTCTGTTATAGCAGTAATAGTACAGACACCGTCTCCCCTATATCTGATAGAACAGCTTTGAACAATTTTATCAATAACTGTTTTTTCCATTTCCCGCTCATTATAGCTATCTGCTGAAGGTCTGCCTAGGAATCTCTTCAATGAGTTGTATGCCTTCGTGCCAATAATTTTTTTTATTCTCTGAAAAACACGTTCTTGCAAGCTGAGTGTATTATATAATTCGAAAAACGTTTTCTCGGGAAGTGCTCTCATAACAGCTTCTGTGAAATCCATTGATCGCAGCCGTATCATTTCTTTTGTAATATCTATACGTGATGAACCACGCCTGAATATAATCTCTTCAGTTTTCAGAGGAACTTTTTCAACAAACAATGTTGCTTCACTTTTATATGTAGAAACGATTTCAAAGCTGATAAAGAAGATAGGAATAAAAATACATAAAAAAACAATGATTATTTGTTTTTTATGTTCTTTAAGAACCTGAGTATATTCAGTTAAATCAATTTGTTGCATATCTTATTTTACCTGTAACATACCTTTCTTAGTTTTCTCTTTGGGAATATATTTGTTGTTCATTACAACACCGAATATTTCTCCCCCAGCAAGGTTAATAAGCTCATTTGATTTCAATACCGAAATCTTACGAGTTCTTCTAGCAAGAACAACAAGAATCACCGTATCCATAAGAGAACTTAATATAGCAGGATCAATATTTCCTCTATTTGATACAAGGATTGGCGATGATTCAAATATTACAAGATCAACTGATTGCCTGAACTCTTCTACAACAAACCTGAGATCATTGAATGATTGTGCAACAATACCGCTGTAAGTTCCACTAGTAATTATTTTTAGATTTGGGAAGTCAGTCGCTTTAATTGCTTCTTCAAAGTGAATTTTATCATTGATAATATCAGTGACACCGTTTTCTTTTGGTAGTCCGAAAACTTTATGTATTTCGGGATTACGTAAATTCATATCCACCAGCAGAATTCTTTGTGGCGTATTTTTGATAAAGTTCAATGCGAGATTAACTGCCATGAATGTTTTTCCTTCTGCTTCTCCACCACTTGTGAATAGAATTGTCTTACCATTAAGGCGCTGGGTTTCTTTTGAGATAATTTTGTTCATTCGGTTGAATTCAACGAAATTATAGGTTTTAAGATCTTTTGTAGGATTCATATTTTATTGTTTGGAAAGCAGATAGAGTGTTGTAAACGCAGAAATAAGATACATGAAGTCTTTTAAGAAATCGATGGAACCTTTCCATGCTTTATAAAGCCAAGTTTTTCTCTGTTCGGGTACATAAATCGTTTCACCCGAACCAACAAATGGAATATCTTGGAAATTTTTATCTTCAATGTATTTTTCAAGGTCTACTACTTTTGTTCGATAGTTTCCATCTTTCAATTTTTTTACGAGGAAAATATGTTTGAGATCTGCATCGTTAGTAGTGCCGCCGGCAGAGATAAGAAGATCAAGAACATTACTCCCCTTTACCGGCTCAATCATGCTAGGATTTCTTACCATTCCAGCAATTCTCACTTTTTCCTCAGTGTCGGTTTCTAATTTTTCTTGAGGAGGTGTATAGGCTCCAAGCGTTCTTTTTATTGAACCCAACCGTGGGGTCATAGGAACAACAATTATATCTTTTGATTTGATTTGAGGTAAAGTATTATAATCTGTAGAGGTAAGGAAAGTGAACATGTCGACCAGGATAGTCTTTTGTTCAGCCGACTTTAGACTATACATTGTTCTATATAAATTGATTTCATTAAGAATAGAGCCGTCAATCATACCCCCGGCTGCGACGAAAGCTCCCTGAATGCCAGCATTCTCCGGGAGAAGGTACCAGCCAGGAGTTACAACATAACCTAGAACCTGAATATATTTTCTCTTTTCTTTGATTTGCACCTGTACTTCTGCCTGCCTTCTGAGATAGAGGGGTAAACTGAAAAAAATTGATTTTTCCAATTCGCCAATTGTTAGTCCTTCCGCCTTGAAATTGCCAAGTTTGGGAAGTGTTATGTATCCTTCAAAGTTTACTTCAAAGGTGCTAAACTCCTCTTCGTCTGGCAATTTAATAATGAGGATATCACCGCCGGTTATATAATATGTTCGCTCCTCTGCAGACAGAAAATCAAGGTTGCCTTCCTGGAATTGTAACGATTTGTATTCTTCAGCGCTTATGGGTGGGTTAAGCCTGTTTAAGTTGGCGCTTATAATATCTTTTTCTTCTTCAATTATATCTATCCCATCTTTTGCAAGAGGTGCTTCAACACCTCCAGCATCAAGAATGCAGGAAAGTATAGATAAAATCAAGAAAAAAAATAGATATTTTTTTGGCATCTACAGAACTCCACATTTATTTCTTGGAACATAAAATGTTTGTCAACTTATTGATAAATAAAATCCTATTAATATACATATACATAAAGGATTACAAGAGTGAACATTATTCTTTCTTGACAGATTTAAACATTAATACTTTTCAGTTGTTTATGAAAATAAACCGAGTTTTTAAAAAAGCAAGATTTCGGGTATTTCTTGTTTTGAAAGCAATTCTTCAACCTATAGTATATTCCAAAAATGGACTCAAACAGATCGTATATGTTATTGCATGCCAAAGATCTGGTACAAGCATCATGGTCAAAGTTTTTCAAAGAGATTTCCAAACAAAGATATATGAGGATGAACATAGTGCTATAACCTCTGAGGATAAAAAGTCGTACATACGTTTCAATACGTTCGAGAGTCTAATAAAAATTTTCAGCAGGGTGCATGCAAAAGTTATCATTACAAAACCGTTAGTTGAACTTCAAAACATTCTCAGTTATTTTGACTATTTTCCCGGATCAAAGGCAATCTGGATTTATAGACATTATAAAGATGTTGCATATTCGAATATAACGCATTTCGGCAAGGATAACGGTCATAAAAATCTTCGCCCAATATTATATGCTGACAAAAATAATTGGAGGTCAGAAAATCTGCCTGATAACATCAGGAAAGTTGTGCTTGAACACTATTATGATCAAATGAGTTCTTATGATGCAGCAGCCCTTTTCTGGTATGCGAGAAATGCTTTATTCTTTGAGCTTGGATTAGATAAAAGAGACGATGTGACGATGTGTAAATATGAAGGTTTTGTTAATAAGCCAATTGAAAATATTAGAAGATTATATTCCTTTTTAAGGATTAAATATCCTGGGGATAAAATCGTTGATGAAGTGCATGCCAGAGCAACAGGTAAGGGAACAAAACTTGCATTGTTACCGGAAATTGATAAACTCTGTAAAGACCTATATGAAAAGATGGAGAAAGAATATTTAGCAAATTTGAGTTGAAATTTCGAAAATTATTAATTATTTGTAGAAAGTTTTTCGGGAATAAAATTTGATACTCTATACTATATAAGCTTATTTAAATTAATCGCTGCCTGCTTCTGGAGATTTTTATAATATTTGATTTTTCCTGATAGAAAAAACTGGTATTGTTCTGAAGTTTGATAAATTTCGTTGAGTAATGACATGACATGGTTCGGTTCGATCTGATCTGTTTTCACATTATACTTGTCCAGATTCATAGAAAGCATATAATCAAGGCATTTAGGCCTGTATTCGAGCATAATTGCCGGAGTGTAAGCACAATGGGCTAAAATGACTGAATGAAGTTTCATCCCGATTACGACGTCACATTTCTCAAGGAATTTTAATGTTTTTGCTATTGAACGAAATCCTTCAAATTTTGGTATTGGTTTCCCCACTTTTTCTATTAAGATATTAATAAGATCCACATCCTTATCCCATACAGAGAAGAGAGTAATATTCCAATCCTTCTCTATTAGTTTATAAATAAGTTCCGTCATCTTTTGTAATAGCAATTCCTCAGTACCCCATAATCTACCACTGCATGCACCGATATTGATAGCGACCGATTTCCTTTTTTGCTTTTTCATCATATTTTCCCCAGCAAGGGTTAGTGCAATATCTCCGATTAACTCAACTTTATCCAAGCCAGCATCATTTAGAATTTCTTTGGATAAAGGACCACGAACACTTACATATTCGCATTTTTTAAGATATTGTGCCCACTCAGATATAGTGTTACTCCATCCCTTAACATTTTTCCAGAATACTGGATTTTTCACGCCACTCCCAAATGAGAATTTAATACCATTAGTGTAATTTTTGAATGTGTTTTTAAAAATATCGAATGATCCTTGACTATTGATCAGTGTTCCGCCACCAAGCACGATTGCCGATAATTCTTTTGGGCGCAGCTTGCTTTCCATACGGGGATAACTCTTAATTTTACTATATGGGAAGATCGTGTGCGCCTTGAATAAGCTCTTGAATGCAATGAGCATAGCCTCATCACCCAGATTTTTATGTCCTACCCACCCTATATAGCCGATTGCTCTTTTATTAAGACCTGAAATTGTCTTCCAATGAGACATGGCAAAGCGCATCAATTGTATCCGATCAGAAATAATCATTATCTAATAACACCCCTAATAAGCAGTCTTTCCTCCTTGTTGAAAAAAAACAAATAGCAGATTGCAACAAATAAAGCGGTTTGTATTAATCCGATTATAAAAATGCTCATATACGATGGAACAAGAAATTGCCTGGCAATTAAAAAGAACAAGAACATAAATATTGCTGGTTTTAAGGTGTCCATCATAAATTGAGAATAGTAGTATTTGATATCTAAATGTAAAATTCTGGAAATATATATAGGTTGAATGATTAATTTCATAATAATCATCGGAATTGCAGTTCCAAGTGCAACTCCACTAATTCCCATCCTTTGCACGAAGATAAGGCTCAGGATAATGTTGAGAATGCCCTCTATAATATTAGAATAAGCCCAGAATTTATTTTTTGAAATTCCATACAGCACTGTTTTTGTTGGAAACTGAGCTAAAAAGATGATCGTCGCAATTGATATTATAAGAAGAACCATATAAGCATCTGAATAACTTTCTCCCATCCATCTTATGATAAATGCTTTACCATAAAAAATAAATGACAATCCAATAAAAACTGCAATATAGGAGGAAAGCTTAGTCATGAACATAAACTTATCTCTGATTGATTGATAGTTGCCAGCACCCTCTTCCTGGCTTATATATGTTTGGAATATACCTGTTGCATTTGTAAAGAACATGATAAAGTATACGATTAAACGGAAGCCAACATTATAGTGGGTCACGGCAGCCAGACCAATAAATGTTGTTATTACTATGGTATCAACTTTAAATCTTAGGGTATCTGCCAGCTGTGCAATAAATGTGAAGAAAGAGAATGAGAAAAGTGTTTTAAATTTGGTTTTATCAAAATATTTGATTTTGATTTTTATAAAGGGATATCGTGAACTAACATAGATGACATGGAATGCAGAAACGGTAATATTGCATATCAAATAAATCCAGGCAATGGATAATAAGCCGCTCCCGTTCTTAACAGCAAATAAGATTAAGCCATTTTTTATTAATAGTGTGACTATGTTGGCTATTTTTGAGACGCTGTAGTTCATATAAGCGTTCAAAATAGCGCCATATACACTCAAGGGTGGTGACAAAGCAGTATTTATTCCTAATATTAAAATCAGTACCTGAAATAATTTTAGGTTTGAAGGATTCTTAATTATGATTTCTGCGCCAAATATCAGTACTATTGTAAAAATAAGCATGGCAACCGAAACACCTAAATAGATAAAGAAAGAGGTGCTGGTGATTTTAGACAATCCCTTTTCATCCTTCTCTCCAATTGCTTTGGCGAGGAAGCGTACAACAGCTGTGCTGAATCCCATTCGTAACAATACATAATAATCTAAAAAAGTCATTACCAGGACCCAAAGACCATATGTCTTATCACCAAGATTGTGAACGAGGAATGGGAGCATGAAGAAACCAATAGCGATCTGAATGATAACTGAGATCGTTATCAGAATCGATCCACGAAATAGCTTCACACCACGATTCCTAACTGATATATCCATGTTACATTATGAAAATTATGTATTTCCTTTATACTTTAAAATACTTAAAAAATCTCGAGAACAATTTCTTAATAAATGGCTTCATATCTTTAGCATTTAAAATTCCAAAAGTTTTCTTTCCCCTGATAGAATAAAGCCATTTATGAAAAGATAAACTTTCGTCAGGATAACCCATCTTTTTAAAGCCAGATAAAGATAAAGATAGGTCATCAACAAGAGAAATCCACGTGATTTTTTTTCCATTATCTGCTTGTCTTCCAGAGGTAAAATGAAAATAGTCCTCATAAGATATAAGTGGAATATTTACTCCTGAAGCTTTTGCAGAATAATTCCAAACGCCACTTCTTGGATTGATTTCCATAAGCTTGTAGCTTTCATTGCGCTCATCTTTTTTATATTCGATATTTGATATCCCCCAGAATTTTGCTTTTCTAATCAGCATTTGACTTATGCGTAAAATTTCAGACACATTCTGTATTTTGCCGGAAGTAATTGTGCCAGCAAATGGCGGATCCTGCCTAATTTTGTGACCGATTGAATAGGCAATAATTTCATGATCTCTATTGGCATAAGATGTAATAGTATATAGTCGTGCTACACTTCCGGGAATGTATTCTTGAATTATAAGTGGTTGATGAGCAAATGGAGTCGATGCTAATTTTATTATAAAATTATCAAATTGTTTATATGTATTTATGATAAGCACCTTTTTCCCGAAGGCTTGTGTAAACCCAATAGTAATTGAAGGTTTTACGATAATAGGAAATTGAAGCTTACTTATCACATCCTTAATCCTTTCTATGCTTGAGGTCTTTACTGTAATTGGTGTATCGATTCCTATCTTATCTGCAAGTGTATATAGTTTTTCCTTATTGATTAAATTCTCCAGAATGTTCCATGAAGACATTGGGTAATAATAATATTTTTCTAAAATTTCCTGGTGCTTACTGGTAGTTATAAGAAACTTATCGCTTGTTGTTATCAAAAATCCTTTTTTTTTCAGTGTTAATCCAAAATGAACCAAGTATTCAATAAATTTCCTCTCATCTGATAAGGGATCGGGACAAATCAACCCAGTTGTATATTTAGAATAAAAAGCGTGGTCCTTATGTGTATCCAAAACAATGGATTTAATTCCTTCCTCCCCAAAGCTTCTAGCAATTCCCAATCCATTAATGCCACCACCAAGAATCACGGGTGTGCTATAGAGTGGTACTATTCTTTGGTGAGATGGAGTCATTAGTTTCTGTTGCTTAGTTTTTCAATAAGTTCATCAGTCGAAAGCATATTGAGCTCTAGATTTGTTAGATTGCGGCCACTTTCCCTGAAATCCGTGTTTAAAAGCATATGAGCAAGATCAATTATTATTGAAGTATATTTCATAGATAAACCAAGCTTCAAGCCCAGTGCTTCGAGAGGCACAAGACCTGTAGGTATGTCTTCAAAGATATATCTGTGCTGCAATGTTCTCGGGGCATCAATTGTTTCATAGGATTTCACATCATGAATGCAATCGTAAAGATTCTTTCCTTTGGCATTATAGCTTCTTTTTAACCACCCAATCAGAGATTCGACAGGAGAACAGAGAGCTTTGGATACCTGTACCCTTTCATCATCAACTTTTTGAAGAAACTCGGAGATTGTCTTGGTAATACCACTATAATAGTACTTAAAGCTTGCGGTCTCGCATTCTATCCAACCTGCATTGAGTAAAACCGGTGCACAGTGAAGTATCATGCCAACGTTTCCAATTGATGTTAACAACATAGAATTTGTAGGTTTGAAATTATCTTTTAAACATGCAGGGATCGAATTTATCAACGAAGTTATATCATTTTTTCTTAATGTCGATATTAAAACGCCTTTTTTCATCGCTAATATTATTGAGGTATCCTCGGAGGTTTTTCGGCAGGTAAATACAATGGTTTGTGTCTCTGCAATAGTTGGTATTTTTGAATTTGTTGATGAAAGGGTGTTGCCAAAATCTAAAGCACCAAAGGTTCTCCCCGGATTCAATATAATAGGAACATGAGGATCAAGTGTCTTACTCAATAGATTCGCTATTGAAACATGAGAAGTTGCAGGTGTTGTAACCATGATAAGAGCTGTATCTCTGGTTGCTTTTACTATATCAGTTGTTACTATATCCAGTTTTGCATCCTGATTTATAATGCCTTTCAGGTGGATCAATTTAGTGTTGATTAATTTCTTGATTGTGCTTTTTGAGCGGTTCCATAAACGTACTGAATGCCCATTAATTGAAAGATATGCAGCGGTCGCTAAACCTGAATTTCCAGCTCCAATGACTGTGATATTGTTCATTATTTCCTTTGTTTATCAGCTATTTTATCAAACACAAAGAATGTATTTCCATCATCACCTTTAAGATGTTTATCAATAATATTTGATAATGCAATGAAAATCTCATTTGTTAAACGAAAAAAGAAGTTGTTGTTAGCAATTAATGGTTCAGATTTGAAAAATAACCTGGTTATTGGTTTGATAATTCTAAATCTGCATTTGTTATAAAATGGAAAGATTATTTCTT